>NZ_VKDB01000024.1 GCF_007280555.1 Deinococcus detaillensis
GTCTCGGCTACGTCCCACCTGCCGAGTTCGCCGCCCGCTATCATCCAGCCTAGAAGTGACTTGCCTGCTGGTCCTGCGCTTTGGGTTCACTCCACAGCTTGAACTGGGCGTGCTGTGGGTGGAGCTGCTTCAGGGCGCTTGCCACGTAGGCCGCCACTCCCAGGCGGTCCTTGGTGTGTTCACTGTCACGGATCATGGCCGCGTCGAGACCCAGCCCCGCCAGCATAGCAAACCCGTGAACCTTGCCGTCCACCTCAAGCTCAGCCAGGTCGAGTGTCACGGTCTGACCTGACAGAAACAGATCAGCCAGCTCCCGAGGGTCAGTCGGCAGATTGAGGTTCTGAGCAATCAGATTGGCCGTTCCTGCTGGATACGGCGGGTAAGCCTTCTGATACGTACGGGCGGCGTAGGCCAAGCTGCTGACGGTCCCGTCGCCGCCCGCACCGATCAGGGCATCGAAGTCTTTCAGACCCTTGATGTCCTCTTCTGGGGTGCTCTCAGGCGTGGTCTCGCGCAGTTCGATCCGCACCCCGGCGTCCCGGAGATACCTGGTAAATTCTTCGATCCCACTATCCCCCCGACCACTCTTAGGGTTGAGGACAAGGAGCGCACTCCTAAAAGCCGTTTAAGGTGAAGAAGTCATGGAAGCAATTAGAACATGGGATTCCAGATCCGTTCTTGATCTGAGATTGGGAGATGAGCGCTGACAGGTTGACGTGCTGGTTGCGTTTCCTCAACTGGAATCGTAAGTTCAGGGAGCAGTCTCAACCCCCCTCTCCGGCCAGAGTCCCTCCGAATTCACCCGGAGCGGGCCACCGAGGCGGGTATTTCAGTCGCCTCAGTGGTCTTTACCGCCTTTCTTGCCGTGATCTTTACCGTCTTTGGGGTCTTTGGGTCCTTTAGGCGGCTTGGGGCCTTTAGGCTTCTTATCCTTGCCGTCGGCGGGGGGTGCCGGAGTGGGAGCGGCGACTGGCGGCTTGGGAGTTGGCGTTGGGGCGGCGACTGGTGGCTTGGGTTGCGGCGTCGGGGCTGGCTTCACCGGAACGGGAACCGGGGCTGGGGGCTTCGGCGGGCTGCCCACCTGCACCCCCAGGCGGGCGAGCGCTCCCGGCAGATTGATCAGGCCGTAGCCGCTGGTGTTGTTGCGGCTGCCCTTATTCGAGGCGCTCTGAAACAGGGCGCTCTTGAGGGCAGCCATGCCTAGACCGGGCTTGGCGCTCAGCAGCACCGCCACTGCACCTGCCGCGATAGGGGCAGCCTGCGAGGTGCCGGAACGTGAGCCGTAGCCCTGGCCTGGATAGCTCGACGTGATGTTCTCGCCGGGGGCCACGATGTCGGGCTTGATGAAGGTGCCGCTGTACGCACCCGTCCAGGTGACTGGGCCACGCGAGCTGAAGGATGAAACAGCGCCCGCCTGGTTGACCGACCCCACCCCGATCACGTCAGGAATGTTGCCGGGACTGCCGGTACTCCCCGCTGCGGGGCCGAAGTTGCCGATGGCGAAGACTGGAATGACCCCAGCTTCCAGCATGTTCCGCACCGGCTGCACGAATTCCTGATAGGTGCCGGGCAGCCCCAGACTCATGCTGACCACGTTGGCCCCGTCGGGGGTATCGGGGTTGCCGTCGGGGTCGATGACCCACTGCATCCCGGCGATGACCTGGGCAAACGTGCCCTGCGACTTCGGCAACACCAGGGCGCTGATGAGCTTGGCCGCTGGAGCCACGCCCACGCTCTTGCCGACCAGCAGACCAGCGGTGTGGGTGCCGTGCTGCTCGGAATCGTGCGGCTCACTGCTGATCTGCTCGCCGTCCGGCCCGAACTCGGCAAAACTCAGCAGCTTACCGGTCAGTTCGGGGTTGCTGGGGTCAATGCCGGTATCGAGGTGCCCAATGCGGATGCCCTGCCCACGAAACCCGGCGGCCCAGGCCTGCGGCGCACCGATGGCCTGAAGGTGCCAGGGTGTGCCAGCAGGCGCGGCGGCCACGCTCAGGGCGCTGGCACGCGGCACCGTGACTTGAAAGTTCTCGAAGACTTCCTCGACCATCGGCAGCTTGGCCAGCGCCTGAGCTTGAGCGGGGGTCATCTTGAGGTACACCGAATGGTCGAGCCACAACTCCGCGCCCTTGCCCTTGGTTTTGAGCAGCTTGTTGAGGAGGGCGTTGGCTGAGCCGAGTTTTCCGAGGGTGTTCTTGAGCTGCTTCCGCAGTTCCTTGGCACTCTTCTTGCCCGGCTGCGCGTCAACCTTGAAGCGCACCAGCACGCCGATGGTGGCGGCGTCATGGCGGTTGGCTTTCTCCTGAAGTTTGGGCGAGAGTCGCCCGGCCTGTGCAGAGTTCAGGGTCAGGGCACTGAGACTCAGGGCCAGCAGTAAGGCGGCGCGTCTTTGCATCTTCCGACTGTAACGGCTCAAAGCTGACGCCCACTCATCTCCGGCTGATGAAGTCTTGTGGCTCAGTCAGGGACGACCAAGAAAGGGGAACCCCTTCTCAAGGATTCCCCGTCTCCAGCATTTAAATGCTTTAGTTCGAGCTGACTACACTTACTTCAACCTTGCCTGCCGTGTTCTTAATGGTCAGGGTGGTCTTGGTGCTGCCCTGCGAGAAGTGGGCCACTGCCGAGTCGCGCTTGACGGTCTGGTCGTCTTGCACATATCCAGCCTTGATGAGCTGGGCACTGTAGTACTTGAGTAGGTCGTCGACCTGGGCGCTCGAACGGAAGATGTAGCCCGAACCGTTGTCCACCTTGGTGGGCCGGGCGTACTTGGCGTCGGTGTAAGGCCGGATGGTGATGGTGGTCGTGGTGGTCGTCGTGGTGGTGGCGGGCGCAGGTGCCTGGGCCACCGGCTTGGGCGTCACGTTGAGCAGCGCCACATCGGTGGACCAGCTCTTGTCGGGCACCGGGTTGACGACAATCGAGAGCGCCTGCGCCAGGTTCTGCTGGCCCTTGACCGACACGGTGGCGAGCTTCTGGTCGCTCTTGAAGCTCGACAGGCCACCGAGGTCGAGCTTGGTGGTGCTCGCCAGCGCCAGCACCTTGCTGATGCCGACCGGCCCGGCGATGTTATAGACGAACTTGTCGCCCTTATCGGGGAAAGTCTTGACGCTGCCCGCCTTAATGAAGTTGTCGCCGCTGGTGTAGTTGTTCGGCAAAATCTGATCGATGCTGCCGTCCGAGGACACACTGAACAGGTAGACGTAGGCGTCCTGATCAACGCTGGTATAAACCCGGATGGCGTCATCGATGGCGTAGTTGGGGGTCTTCTTGCCGGTGGCGTCGCGGTCGGTCCAGACCTTAACCTGCACGTCACTGGTCACCGGGTTGACGATAATACTCTGGGCACTGATGGTGGGCGTAGCGTAGACACTGCCAGTAGCGGCCAGCAGCAAGCTGAGCGGAAGCATGAATTTTTTCATGAGAGGAGCTTAGGGTCTGGGCCTGACCTCAAGCTGAATGTACGTGAAGATTCACTTGGGAAAAGGGGGAGGTCACTCTGATGGCCTGACAAAAGCATAAGAATGCCCCTTACCAGGCAGGCATTCTCATTTGTCTTGCCTAGCGGGGACGCCCACGCTTTATTCCAGCCATTGTTGCCAGCAGTTCGGCTGACTGCCCGGATCGGCAATGTTCCTTCGTCCACCACCGCGCAACAACAGACCGACCTCCTCGTTCACGCGCCGCGTCGTTGGGGGATATCTACGTCTGGCTGGTCGCGCCGTCTGCTTGAGGCAGCGCGGTTGTTCGCCGTATCTGCTCTTCAAAATCTCGTACCACAGAATGAATTAAAAACTTACGGAGTGCTTTACCGAGTGGCAGGCAGCATTACGGCTGGTAAGTAATGCGGTACACCTTGCCGGTGTCGTCATCGGTGAGCAGCATTGAGCCGTCGGGCAGGGTCAGCAAACCCACTGGGCGACCCTTGCTGGTCTGCCCATTCAGAAATCCGGTCATGAAGTCCTGCACCTTGCCGGATTTGGGATCGACGGTCACGACCCGGTAGCCGCTCTTCTCGCTGCGGTTCCAGCTCCCGTGCAGGGCGGCGAACATCTGGCCCTGGTACTGACTGGGAAAGGTTTTGCCGTTATAAAAGGCCAGGCCCAGCGGAGCGCTGTGGGCGGTGGTGAGGGCAAAAGCGGGCGTGGTGGCCTTGCAAACGTCGGCGTTCTTCTTGCCGAAGTCTTTGTCCCAGACCTGGGGCTGCCCGGCCTCGGTGGTGTAGCAGTACGGCCAGCCAAAGTTGCGCCCCGCCGCCAGTTTGTAAAAACCTTCCGGCGGGTAGTTGTCGCCAAGCTCATCGCGCCCGTTGTTGGTGGCATAAAGCGTGCCGTCATACCACTCCAGGCCCACCGCGTTTCGCAGGCCCGTCGAAAAGGGCTTGCCGTTCTTGCCGTCCGCATCGTAGACCCACACGGCGGCGCGTTTGTCGTTGCTCTCCTCGCAGACGTTGCAACTGCTGCCCGCCGAGACATACATCTTGTTGTCGGGGCCGAAGACCACCGTGCGGGTGGAGTGGCCGCCGCCGCTAGGCAGATCCACCAGTTTCTCGGCGGACCCCGTAGCCTTCTGTTCGCCGGATTTGTAGGGATAGCGCAGCACCGCGTCGGTGGTCGCTACATACAGGTATCCGCCGTGAAAGGCCAGGCCGTGCGGCTGATTGAGGCCCGCAGCGAAGACATTCTTGCTCTCGGCCTTGTCCTTGCCGCGCATAACGTAAACTTTGCCCGCTACCGCGTCGCTCAGAAAGATGTCGCCGCCCGGCGCGAGAGCCATCAGACGCGGGCGCTGAAAGCCGTCGGTGTAGGTGGTGACGCTGAACCCTTTCGGCACGGTAAAGCCGCCGGACTGGGTGCTGGAAGCCATCGGTACGGGGGCTTTGACGGCGTCTTGGTTGCCGGTCGACTGGGCGCAGGCTGAAACGCTCAGCAGCAGCGTGCAGGCGACCAGTTGAGTCGTGGTTCTCATCGATTGACGAAGCATGACTTTATCCAATCACGCCGCCGTGAGACGGAGCTGCCAACTGGTTAAACGCTGGGCAAAGTCAGCAGAGTTGGCAAAGCGCCGAGTTAGCGCTTACCGCCCAGTCCGTCCACCGCCGCGCCGCGCAGAAGTGCCTCGGTTTCATCCCAGCCGATGCAGGCGTCTGTCACCGAGACGCCGTACTGCAAGTCGGTCAAATCGGCGGGAATGCTCTGTTTACCGGCATTGAGATGGCTCTCGATCATCACCCCGCGCAGGGCCGCGCCGGTGCGTTGATCACTGCTGTCTTGATCACCGCTGTCCTGACTGTTCCGGCGCTGGGCAAGAACGTCTTGCCAGACCAGATGCTGGCGCGTGTGGTCTGAGCCGCTGTTGGCGTGCGAGCAGTCCACGACCACGGCGGGCGTCAGGTGGGCGAGCTGCATCAGGCGGGCCGCCTCACTGACCGAGTCTGCGCCGTAATTGGGGCCAGCTGAGCCGCCGCGCAGCACCACGTGGCCGTCGGGGTTGCCCCGCGTATGCACGATGCAGGCGCGGGCGTCGTCGGTAATGGTAAAAAAGGCGTGTGCGCCCTTGGCCGCCACCGCCGCGTCCACCGCGATCTTGAGGTTGCCGCTGGTGCCGTTCTTGAAACCCACCGGAGCTGACACCGCGCTGGCCATGACGCGGTGGGTCTGCGACTCGGCGGTGCGTGCCCCGATACACACCCAGCTCAGCAAATCGAACAAATACTGCGGCACGAACGGATCGAGCAGTTCGGTGGCCACCGGCAAGCCGAGGTCGTTGATGGCTAGCATCAGCTCACGGGTGCGGCTCAGCCCGCCGCTGAAGTCGTAAGCGCCGTTGAGGTGCGGATCAGTCAGGTAGCCGCGCCAGCCGACGGTGGTGCGCGGCTTATCGACGTAGACCCGCATCACGATTTCGAGTTGCCCGCTGAGTTCGCTGCGCAGGGCCGCCAGCTTGTGGGCGTAGGCCAGGGCCTGCCCGGCGTCGTGAATGCTGCACGGCCCAGCGATGACCAGCAGGCGCGGATCGGTGCCGTGCAAAATGCCGCGCACCGCTTGCCGTGCGGCAAAAACCGTGCGCTCGGCGGCGGCGCTCAGCGGATAGGCGTCTTTGAGTTCGCGTGGGCTCAGAACCGTTTCAAAAGCGCTGACATGCAAATTTTCGGTGGCGCTCTGGTGGGGCGCAGTCGGGTTGGAAGCTGAACTCGTCGGCATGGTTTTTCCTCAAGGTGGTGGGTGGTGGAAGTGGGGGAGAAGAAGTTAATCTGCCGGAGTCTACAAAAAGCCCCGACCGCTGCGCCCGCGTTGTCTTCCCTTCTCACCCGCAACCGCTAAACTCTTGCCATGAACCGACTGTTCCCCGCCCTCGCCGGGGCCGCGCTGCTTCTGAGCGCCTGCGGCAGCAGCACCACACCCAGTGCTACGCCCACTTCCAGCCGAGATATCCTCAGTTTCAGCAGCGCGTCGCTGGGCACCGCTTATGTCGGTGAGCCTTACAGCGGTAGCGTCGCGCCGGTGGGCGGCACCGGCCCCTACAGCGTCCGGTTGACCAGCGGCACCCTGCCTGCCGGACTCAAGTTTGCGGGCGGCAGCAGCGCGGCGATCAGCGGCACGCCGACGGCCAGCGGCAGCGCCACTTTCAGTTTAGAGGTCACGGACGCCAACCTCAGCATCAAGACCCAGACCTTTAATTTGTCGGTGGCCGACTTGCCGCCACTGGACTTTGTGCCCAAGTTGCCCAGCGGCGAGGTGCGCGGCGAAACCCGCATTCCCATCACGTTGATGGGACCCCGTGGCGTGCGGGCGGCCCGCTTCACCTGGGTCTTGCCCGAAAATACCCTGGTGACCGGCGTGCAGTCGCTCGGCGGCCTAGAGGCGGGCCGCCCCTTGGTGTTCTGGAAACAAAACGGACGCAACCTGACGCTGGATTTCGGTTTCCGACTGCCGCCCAAAAACGCTTCGCAAGTGGCGATGGTTAGCCTCAAGCCGGTGAACGACAAAGCGGTGACGCTGCCCACCCTCGTTCCCACCACCACCAGTTTCCTGTTGGCCCAAGACGGCAGCGGCAAAGTCCTGCGCGAAGTCAAGCCGCCTGAGCCGGTGACGCTGACGCCTGCGGTGAGCCCTGCCGCCGACAGCGCAACCGGGAGTTCAGTCGCCGCGCCCACGCTGCCCGCGCCAGCCAGCGATAAGGCCGGTTCAGACAAAGCTGCCACAGATAACGCCAGTACAGATAAACCCGTTACCGATAAACCCAGTACCGACAAAGCCACCACTGATCCGGCCAGCGTGAAGCCGGACACCACAAGCCCGGACAAGACAAGCCCAGATACGACAAAGCCAGCCGGTGCGAAACCAGCGCCCAGCGATCCGGCCAAGCCAACCCCACCTCAAGCCGACCCGCCTAAGACCGACTCACCCAAAACAGACGCGCCCAAAACGGATGCACCCAGTGGAGACGGCAAATGAAGCGCCACCTTCTGAGCGCCGCGTTGTTGGCTGGGCTGAGCTTGGCCGCCGCCACCAACGCCCCAAAACTCAGCTTGGAGCAGCAAGCTGTGCGGGCCGACGTGATCGTGCGGGCCACTGTGGAAGCCTCCAGCAGCGTGCAGGAAAGCGGGCAGACTTGGACGGTATATCCGCTGACCATTTTGGAAACGGTGGCGGGCGACGCCCAGAGCCTCCCCCAGTATCAAAACAAACCCAGCCTGTGGGTGCTGAGCGGCGTACAGGACGCGCCGGTGTTGCCCAGCGGCGACAGCATGCTGCTGCTCTACAAAGAGCGCTACGACAGCCCATTGGTGGGATTTAATCAGGGCAAGTACACCTTACAAAGCGCGGGCGGCGCGTCAGCCAAAGTCGTCACCGGATTGCCGGACGGCACGCCGGGGGTGACGTCCAGCATTCCGGCTGTGGGCACTAATCCATCAAGCACGCTGCCAGCCGTCACGACTGCTCCAACTGGTGCCGCGCTCAACACGAATCCTCCCGCGCCGGTTGCTGCCAATGCTGCACCGGCGGTGGTTGATCCAGCAGTTCCCACTGTGGTCGCTCCGGCGGCTCCCACTCCCCCTGCTCCTGCCAGTGCAGGGCCCGCCGCTTCTGCTCAAGGTGATTCTCTCCAAGCTTCAGCTTCAGCTTCTCCACCAGCACCAGCGCCCAGTGCGTCCGCGCCATCCAGCGACCCCGCTCCGAGCAGCACTGCTACCATGTCCCCCGTTGTGCCCACCATGTCTGAGTCTTCGGCCACCGCTTCGGCAGGCTCGGCAACGGCTAGCGCTCCCAGTACGGCTCCAGCAAGTCAAGCGCCAGCGTCTCCAGCAGTGCCCCCGGCAGCGGCCACGCCAAGCGCTCCGACGCCGCCCCCGCCCCCAGCAGCCGAGGCCAAAACCACCGACGCAACGCCTGTTCCGGTGTCCAATAACCCAGCATCTAATAACACAGTGCCCAATAGTCCAGCGCCCACTCCCTCAACGGCCGCGCCTGCTGCCCCCAACGTCGCCGCGCCGCTGCAACCCGGCCAGATGACGCTGGAAGCCTTCCGCAAACTGGTGCTGGAAGCGCGGGCCAAGGTGGGTAAATGAAGCGCTCCCGGCTTCAGGCAGGGCTTTTTATGGCTACTATTGGCCTGAGTGCGGCGCAGGCCGCTCCCTCATTTGCCAGTGTGGCGCTGCGGCCCGAAGGCGCGGCGCTGCGCCAAGAAGTGCTCTCGGCGCTCTCGGCGCTCAGCACCCCCGACTTTCCCATCACGCTGGATGACAGCGCTCAGGGCGGGGGAGCGGTTTTGGTGCTCGGCGGCAGCGTGCCGTTTAACCCCGATTTGTCTTCGCGCACCCTGACGGTGAATAATGTACGCCGCACCGAACTCAACCCCAAAGGCCCGCTGCCGCTCTCGGGGGCGGTGCGGGCCGAAATCAGCAGTTTGCTGGGCCTGAGCGAATTTAGCCCTCAGGCTGCTCGCCGCAAACTCAGCGGAGCCGACATCAACGGCGACGGCAAAGTAGATTTGACTGATTTGGCGCTGCTGATGGGCAATTACGGCAAAACCGGTGGCGGCTTGTCAGGCGACCTCAACCGCGACGGCCGCGTGGACGAAAGCGATTTGAACTTATTTACAGAGGAGTATTCCATCCCATGAGCCAGAAACCCACAAGCAAAAACATGCCCCCCAAAACTGAAACTGCCGACCTTCCCGAAACCATTGACTTGCAAGACTTTCTCAAGTTGGAAGGCTTGGTGGATACCGGCGGCGAAGCCAAATTCCGCGTGCAAAGCGGCGAGGTCAAGCTCAACGGCCTCACCGAAACCCGCCGCCGCAAAAAGCTTCACCGAGGCGACGTGGTCGAGATCCACGGCGCGAGTCACACGGTAGATTGGTGAAAAGGGGAGAGTGGTGAGCGCTTGGCTTGACGATCTGCTCTCTTTTCGCGCCCGCAAAGATGCTCATTTCGCTTCTGGGCGCGGCCCCTTGCCCAAGGACGGCAGCTTTGACGGCCTGACCTATTTTGCCCCCGATCCCGCTTGGAATCTGAGCTTGGAAGTGCAGCGCTTGCCCGCCGAAGCCGCTGAGCTGGCCACCTCTACTCAAGGTGAGGTGCAGCGCTTTGTGACTTGGGGCGAAGTCGGCTTGCCCAACGGCGAACGCTTGACCCTCTATGCCCGCGAAGGCGACGACGCACCCGCCACGCTGTTTGTTCCTTTTCGGGATGCCACCAGTGGAAAGGCAACTTACGGCGCGGGCCGCTACCTCGACGCGCCACTGTCAGGTCATCAGGTGACGCTGGATTTCAACCGCGGTTACCATCCGTTTTGTGCTTACAGTGAGGCTTGGACGTGTCCTTTACCGCCTGCTGCCAACTGGCTGCGCGGCGCGGTGGAAGCGGGCGAAAAGTTGGCGGGTGAATCGGCTTCCTGAACGGCGTTCAGCGCGTGATGACCGCGTAAAACACCTGATCGACGCCGCCCTCTGCTAAAGCGTCTCGGCAAGCTGAAAGTGTTGAGCCGGTTGTCATTACATCATCCACCAGTAAAAGGGGTTGCGTGATCTGCCCATTTACCATCAGCCCGCTGCTCTGGGCCGCAAATGCGCCGATGAGGTTGCTCAGCCGCGCCTCGCCGCTGAGTTTGGCTTGCTGGGTGGTGTGGCGAGTGCGCTTCAAGCTTTCCTGATACGGCAAGCCGAGTTCGGCGGCCACCTGTCTGGCCAGCACTTCGGCGTGGTTGAAATGCCGCTGGCGTTGGCGCGTCCCCGACATCGGCACGGCGCTGACGGCCCGCAGCTTCCATTCGCTCGGCACGCCGCTGGCAATGGCCTGCCCCAGCACGGCAGCGAGGTCGCGGTGGCCGCTGTATTTGAGTTCGCGGGCGGCGCGGCGCAGCACGGCTTTGTGTTCGCCCAGCACCACCAGATGCGGCGTCACGGCGTTGCTCAGCATCGAGTGCCGCTCCAAATGCGGGTGCAGTCCAGCGCGGCAGGTTCGGCACAGGCCCGCCTCACTGCCCAGCGGCTGAGCGCAGCCTGGACAAGGGCGCGGCAGCAAGGCCCGGAGTGTGGAGAGGAGCCCACCCGTCAAAACTCCTCCTGTGTCAACCGCCCCGCCGCTTTCAATTCGTCGGCAAACAGCGGCACAGGCTCAGCTTCTATTTTGCTCCACGCTTCGTCAAAGCCGTGCGGGCTGGTATACAGCGCGGCCAAGGCGAGGCAGGCGTAGTAATGCCGCACCACCCGCTGCACGCCAACTGGCCCCAAGCGGCCGCGTTCGGCGGAGCTGAGCAGCGTGATGAAAATGTCAGGCTGCTCCAAAGCCGGATGCCCGCCCTGACGAATGGCGGCGCGGATAAAGTCGGCCACCTGCGCCGGATTGTGCCAAAAGCCGAACATCAAAGTATCGGTCAGCGTGTCCAAGCGGGTCAGCGTTCCCGGCGGGCAGGAGCGCGAAATCATCTGGCGGGCCAGGCTCTGGCGCTCGTTGCGGGCCAGGCCGTACTGCCCCAGCGTCAGTTGCAGCGTGGCGGGCCGCAGCGCTTCGCCGAGCAGCTGCCGCAGCCGGTAAGCCATCAGGTAATGCTGATATTCGAGCAGCAATTCATTGACCGGACGCGGTGTGGAAGGAGGCACGTCAGAAAGTGTAGAGCGCACCAGCCAACCCAACCGTGAGCGCCACCGAGTCTGAATGCGGGCCAGCCGTCATTCCCAGCAGTCTGATCTTGGTGGGCCGAACGCAGGGCCGCCTTGGTCAGCACGGATACCTCCCACATTGGCCCACTTTTTGGTGGCACTGACCTTGAAGACCGCCCACGCCGTGAGCAGCTTCTCTGGGCCGCTCTCCCTAAACACAACCCGGACGCGGTGCCGACCGCAAGCGGGGCTTCTTTCCGAGTCGGCCCATTCTCTATCATGCAGCCGTGTGGCCGCTGCCTCCCGCTTTGCCCGCCGAACCCCAGCACGCCCGCGTGGCCCGCGCTCTGCGTGAAGCGGTTCGGGACGGGCGGCTGCTGCCGGGGCAAAAGCTGCCGGGCAGCCGTGAACTGGCCCGTGTTTGGAGTCTGGCCCGCAACACTGTCACCGACGCGCTGGAGCAGCTCGCCGCCGAGGGCTACTTGGAGATTCGGCAGCGCAGCGGCTGTTACGTGGCCGACTTGCCGCCGGGCACGGCCGTACTTGCTCCGGCTGGCCCGCCGCTGGTGCTGAGCGCCTGGGCGCGGCGCACGCTGGAAGGGCAGGGCCGCTGGTCGGCGGGTGCTGGCGCAGTTTCTTCACCGGTCAGCGGGCTGGACTGGATCGATTTCCGCCTCGGCCGGCATTCCAGTGGGCTTTTCCCCTCGGCGCAGTGGGCGCAGTCCCTCTGGACACAGTCGCTTTCCAAGCAGGCTCACGACGCTTCCCACACCCCGCCCGACCCACGCGGGCCGCTCATCACGCGGCTGGCGCTGTGCGAGTGGCTGCGCCGAGAACGCGGAGCGCGGGTCACGCCCGAGATGATTTTGCTGACCGGCGGAGCGCAAGAAGCCCTCGACGCCCTTTCGCGGCTGCTGCTGGAAGCGGGCCGGGTGGCGGTGCTGGAAGACCCCGGCTACCTCGGAGCGCGGGCCGCCTTCTCAGCCAGCGGAGCCAGCATCTGGCCGCTGGAGGTGGACACTCACGGCGCGTCGGCAGAGGATTTTGTGGCTGACCTGCCTGCTCAGGCGGTGCTGGCTTACCTGACCCCCGGCTGTCAGTTTCCCAGCGGCGTGACCCTTTCGGCGGCCCGGCGCTCGGCGCTGCTGGCGTGGTCGCGCCGCAGCGGTGCGTGGCTGCTCGAAGACGATTACGCCGCTGATTTGCACTACGCCGCCCGCCCGCCCGCCTCGCTGCAAGGCCAAGCGCCGGAGCGGGTGCTGCTGCTGGGCAGCTTTAGCCAAAGTCTCGCGCCCGCGCTCAGAAGCGGGTATCTGGTCGCTCCGGCGCACCTGATCGAAGTGCTGACCCGCACCCGTCCGGTGACCCAGCGCACTCCGCCCACCCTCGATGCGCTGGCACTGGCTGAATTTTTGTCGGGCGGCGGTTATGCCAAACACCTGCGCCGCGCCCGCAGCGAACTCAACTGCCGCCATGAAGCGCTGCTCTCGGCGCTGCGTGAAGGTCTCCCGGCGCTGCGCCCACGTCCCGCCACCGCCGGAACCCATTTGTACTTGCCGCTGCCACCCGGCTGGCACGAGCAAGACCTTCAGCGCCGAGCGGCTGAGGCGGGCGTGGGCCTCAGCCGGGCAGGCGAGTACCGCCTCAGGGCCGGAGAAGAAGCCCTCTTGCTGGCCTTCGCTCACCTGACCCCGGCAACAATTCGGCAGGGTGTGGAGCGTCTGGCGCTGGCTTTGAGGTGACAGGCGTATGGTCAGGCTGCCAAAGACTTACCGGCCTACTTGCCTTGCTGCTTGGCTTCCTTTAGCGCCTGCTGAAAATCCCACGCTGAAGGAGCCAGCCTCCTTTCTCACAAGCGTTCAGGTTTCTCTCGGTGGAGTTTGGGGTTGTGTTGAGTATTTCGGCCCGCTGGGCGGCGCAATACTTGATTTCAGTCCACTTCATGGTCGCTCTCCGTCACAAGCTTGTCAGACAAACTCCGTGAAGATGCGCAGATGGCTCTCTTTCCCCGTTTGATCGCTGCTTTCTCGCTCCTTGCTTTATCTGCCGCTGCTCAGTCCGCTCCTCTGAGTGTCGGCATCGCGCTGGATACCGGCGGCAAAAATGACCATTCGTTTAACCAAGCGGCTTGGGAGGGAGCGCAGCGGGCCGCCAAAGACTTCGGCGTCAAGGTGAGCTTGTTCGCTCCCAAAGAGGACGCGCAGGGTTTAGCCGGTCGGGGCGCGGAACCGCTGGCCCAAGCTGGAGCCAATTTGGTGGTCGGCGTTGGATTTGCCAACAAAGACAGTGTGGAGCAGGCTGCCAAAAACTACAGCGCTGCTAAGTTCGCGGTTGTGGATGATCTGCCCAGCGGCCCCAATACCGTCGGCCTGCGCTTCCGTGAGCAGGAAGGCTCGTTTTTGGTGGGCTACATTGCTGCCAAATCCAGCAGCACCGGCGTGGTGGGTTTTGTTGGCGGCCAAGACGTGCCGGTGATTCACAAATTTCAAGCGGGATTCACGGCTGGGGTGAAGTTCGTCTGCCCCAACTGCCAAGTCATCTCGGCTTACATCGGCAAAACGCCTGCTGCTTGGAATGATCCGGCAACGGCTAAGGCGCTAGCCGCGTCTATGCAGCGGCGAGGCGCGGACATCATCTTTGCCGCCGCTGGTGGAAGCGGAGCGGGCGTGGTGGCGCAGGTCAACGCTGCCCAGTGTCTCAAAGCCAGCGCTTTACCGGCGGGCGTCACTTTTAAGAGCGATTTGTTCGCAGCGGTGGCCAAATCGGCCAGCTACACCTCAAGCTGCGCCGGAAACACCCGCCCCGCCTTTTTTATCGGGGTGGACAGCAACCAGAATTATTTGGGCGACACCGACCGCAATCCCAAGACGCTCAATCACGGCCTGACCAGTATGGTCAAACGGGTGGATAACGTGGTTTACAGCCTCATTCATGATGTGGTCAAGAAGCAGTCGTGGCGAACGGGCGATCAAAGTTACGGCCTGGAAAATGGAGGGGTCGGTTACGCGCTCGATCAGTACAACCGCGCTCTGATCACTCCGCAGCTTGAAGAAGTGCTGGGCAAAGTGCAGCGCCTGATCGTCTACCGCTCTATTCAAGTGCCGGTCAAATAAAGTGCCGGTCGAAGAGAGAAGAATCTAGCGCTGAAACTCTCGTTCCAGCCACGCGACTTGACCACCCTGCGCCGTCAAGGCTTGGCCGGCCAGTTCCAAAAAAGATTGCCGTGCTTCTTCGGCGGCTTCGCGGGTCACGCCGTAAGCGGCAGGGTCGGCCAGCACCGCCCGTAGCGTGTCCAGCACCACCACTTGCGGCAAGTGCTGAGCGCCCACCACCATATCGGCGCGGTAATGCACCAAGGAGTCGAGTGCAAAAAAGGCCGGTTCGCTGGAGCAGCCGCCCAGATAAGGCAGGCTGGCGGGGGCAGGAAAAGTGATCATCGGGGTCATGCTTCCAGTTTAAGCACCCCAGCCGAATTGACCAGTCAAATTGATCAGCCAAGACCGTAAAGTAAGCAGGTGTCCAACGAGAAACTGCCCAAAGCCGCCCCGCGTTTTGCCGAACTGCCTACCGAGGGCCGCTCCGCCATCACTTTGGCGCAATTGCGGCTGTTCGTGGCCGTCTCGGACGAGGGCAGTTTCTCGGCGGCGGCAGCGGGCTTGGGCATGTCGCAAAGCAGCCTCAGCGAAGGCGTCAGGGCGCTGGAAGCGGCGCTGGGCCACAGCGTCTTGCTACGAACCCGCAGCGGCGTGACCCTGACGCCTGCTGGGCAGCAGGTGATCGGCTACGCCCGCGACGCGCTGATGGCGGTGCAAGATTTGCAACTGGCGGCCAATCCCTCGCGCACCCTCAGCGGTCAACTGACGGTCACGACTTACCGCAGCATCGGTCAGCAGCTGTTGGCTCCGGCGCTGGGCCGTTTGCACACTGCCCACCCCGATTTGCATATTCGGGTGCTGGACGCGGTGCGCGACGGCGCGGGCGGCGTCAAATTCATCAGCAGCGGTGAGGCCGACGTGGGCCTGATCGAAGCGCCCAGCGACCCTGGACTGCTCTTCGAAGCCTTGCTGCGCGATCCTTACCTCGCCGTGCTGCCTGCCAAGCAGGCTGGGCCGCTGACCTGGGAAAGTCTCAAGTCCCAGCCGCTGCTGCTGCCGCCGCTCAGCAGTCCGGCCAATCAACCGGTGTTGGCATTTTTGAGGCGGCACCAAGCGCTCAGCCGTAACATCACCGAAGTCGACGAAGACGATGTGATTCTCTCGATGGTCGAGTACGGGCTGGGCATCACTATTTTTCCGCGCTTGGCGATTGGCACACTCAGCCGCTCGCTCATGACTGCCGCCCTGCCCGAACCGCTCGAACGGGTCATCGGGCTGGTCATCAGGCCGGGACGCGCCGCTTTACCGCACGTTCGGGCGCTCTCAGAAGCGGTACGCGCTCAGTTGGCGGAGCGCAAAACAGAGGAGTCAGGAGTCTAAGTACAGCAAGATTACCGTTCCGGGATTCCGCGTCTTGACCAGAGCAGCGCCGATGACGACGCTTGGCCGCACCTCTCGGGCCTGCCCGCTCCGCTCGGTTTATTTAAAGATAAACATTGGCGTACTTAGAGCATTTGTCAAAAAGGAAGCTCTTTTTTGACCGACCAACGGGAGTGGAGTAGAGAGAGTATTTGGGAGGATGGATGGCTGAGCGTGCTTTTTGCTCAGCCATCCATTCGGACAAATGCTCTAAAACAAAAATTTGACTCCCAAGCGCCCGCGTGCGCCCGCGCCGTTGGCACTGCCTTTGCTGCTGAACGGTGAGCGGTAACTGACCTCGGCGTAAGCGGCGATGCTGTCGGTCAGCAGGTAATCGCTGCCCAGTACGAGTTGAGCAGCGTAATCGGTGGCGTTGGTGGGAGCCGGAACGGTGGTGCCTCCTGTGGTCGGGGGCGGGACGGGAGCTGCTCCCGAAATGGCGCTGCTGGTCAGGCCCAAGCCCGCGCCCAGATACGGCTGAAATTTGCTCTCCAGTTTGGGCCGGTAGAGCAGCAGCGTATCCACTGAGAGGGCCCCTGACTTAGTCGCGTAGTCCACGCTGGCCTGTGCGCCAAACGGGCCAAAGACTTGCGAACTTCCCACTACGATGCCGTAAGCTGTGCCGCCGCCGCTCAACGAAGGCGCGATGCTGGCCCCCGCATACAAGCGGCTGCTCAGCGGCGCGGGCGGCGGCACGGGTGGCAGAGCGGGCGCGGCCTGATTGGTTGAATTGAACACGGGAAGCGGCGTGGAGGAGGTGTTTTGAGTCGGTATGGTTTGGGCGGCGGCCTGAGTCAGCAGGGCCAGCAACGCGGCGGCAAGAATGCGGGTCATGAACGTAAAACCTCCGGCAAATCTCAAGGGAAAATGATCTCAGAAGGTAGGGGGCTAGGCAGCTCGGCAAACCTGATTATGCCAAGGGCGGCGGATGAACAGCGTTACCAACCGCAGGCAGCAAAAACCGGAGCGGCCTGTAAGGGCGGCGCTCCGGCTCGCTCCTGCTCAGCGTTGAGTAGGAGCGCGTGAAAAAGCTAGGTTTAGAAGTAGTACTTCAGGCCGATTTTGGCGGCGGGCGAGAAGGACTTGCTGGTCGACGTGGCTGCTGCGTCGGTGTTGTTGGTGCCGCTGCCCTTATTGCTCAGGTAGTACTTGCCGTCAAACTCGCCGAAAGCGCTCAAGTTGCCGACGACTTTGAAATCGGCTCCGATGATGCCGTTGACGTAGTAATCGGTGGCCTTGGTGCTGTCGGTGGGGCTGACCGCACTGCTGCTCAGGCCGAAGCCCGCGCCGACGTAGGGCGACAAGCGGCCCACGCCCAAGGCGTACATGGCGTTGACATCAGCCTGAATGGCCTGGGTCTGGGGAACATAGTCCACGTTGGCCCGCACGCCCAGCCCAAAGAGGACTTTGCTCGCGCCGACGGTCGCGCCGAAGCTACTGACAAACGGTACGCTCTGGCCAAAGGCCTTGCCTTTCTCGCCGCTGAAGGTTGCGCCGGTGCTGACGCCCACATATAAGCCGCTGTTGCTCTGATCGTCGGCCATCATGGTCATGCCGCTGCCCATGGTGTCGCCGATCACGACGGTGGTCGCCGGGGTGGCGGGCGTGGTGGTCACGGTGCTGTTGGTGGTGGTGCTGGTGGTGCCGCGTGCTTCCAGCGCGGAAACGCGGGCGGTCAGGGCGTCCACGTTGGCGGTGCTGCCAGCGGGGCCAGCCGGGCCTTGTGCGCCAGCGGGGCCTTGCGCTCCGGCAGGGCCAGCCGGGCCGACGGGGCCAGCTGCGCCGTCAGCGCCAGCGGGGCCAGCCGGGCCTTCAGGCATGTTCTGCATGGCAGTTTCCAGCGCGTCGATGCGCGAGGTCAGTTCATCCACGTTGCTGGTATCCATCGTTGCGCTGCCCATCGCTGCGATTTTATCTTCGAGCGCGGTGACGCGGCCCTGCTGATCGGTAGAGGCTTTTTCGAGGTCGTCCACGCGGCTGCCAATGGCGGCCAACTCGGTGGAGACGTCCTGCATGCCTTTGGTGATGGTGGCCAAGTCTGCGGCGCTCAGTGCGGGAGCGGCCTGAGTCAGTGCGCCGGTTTGCAGCAAGCGGGCGAAGATCAGAGCGGCCTGATAACGGGTCAGGTTTTCATTGCCCCGGAAGGTGCCGTCGGGGAAGCCCTGAATCAGGCCCTTTTGGGTAATCAGGTCGACGGCGTCTTTGGCCCAGTGGCCGGCGGGGATGTCGGTGAAGTTGGTCACCGTCGCGCTGGTCACGGGCGCGGTGTCTTGTGCGCCGGCGACTCCCAAAGCGAGGGCCATCGTTGCAGCAATCATTACAAATTTTTTCATCTTCTCTCCTCGAGTAGCTTCGTCGTGTTTGCTTTTCAGCTCACGATCTCGCTCTTTACCGTAGTCAGGTTCTATGAGCGGCCAGTGAATCTGCGCTGTTCATGGCCTAACCATGAGCTGACCGTGTTTGGCCGTCTCACTTACCTCAGCGGCGGACGGTTTGGTGTAAGGCACACGCTCTATCTCTTGTGAGACGGCGTTTTGCGCTTTGTGGCGCTCGCTTGACCTGCTCAGGAGAGCCTGTACCAGAGACTGAATCTGACGGGAGATGTGCAAAGTCCTACGACGAATCTCACGCTCTTGTCTGGTCAGGCCAGCCGAATCGGCGGCGACTGAATTTGCGAGGAAGGCTGTGAGAAGATAGCAGGCATGCTAGATGAACTGGATTTTAATACGCTGGTGATCGACCAACACGGCGACCTCGCGGTGCTGACCATCAACCGCCCGCAGGCGCTCAACGCCCTCAGCGGCGAAACCCTGATCGAACTCGTCGAAGCGGTAGAAGCCATTGCCGAAAACGCGGAGATTGCCGCTCTCATCATCACTGGCGGCGGCGACAAGGCGTTCGTGGCCGGAGCCGACATCGGCGAACTGAGCCGCTTGGAAGGCGTTTACGCCGGGCGCGAAGCCTCGCTAGGCGGGCAAAACGTGATGCACGAAATTGCCTCGCTGCCGTTTCCGACGATTGCGGCCATCAATGGCTACGCGCTGGGCGGCGGCTTGGAACTGGCGCTGGCCTGCGACGTGCGGGTGGCTTCGCACACGGCCAAGTTGGGGTTGCCGGAAGTCACGCTGGGCCTGATTCCCGGCTACGGCGGCACCCAGCGCCTCGCCCGCTTGGTGGGGCCGGGCCGGGCGCTCGACATGATGATGACGGGCCGCCAGGTCGGGGCCGACGAAGCCCTGCAGATGGGTCTGGTGAATTATCTGGCCGAAAACCCACTGGAAAAAGCCCGCGAAGTCGCTCAGATGATGACCAAAAATGCGCCGATTGCCCTCTCGCTCATCAAAGAAGCGGTGCGGCGCGGCTTGACCGGCAGCTTGGAAGAAGGCTTGGAAATCGAAGCGGACTTGTTCGGGATGGCGGCGGCCACTGCCGATTTCAAAGAAGGCACGGCGGCTTTCTTGGCCAAGCGCAAAGCCAACTTTCAAGGCGAGTAAGTAGGAGCAAATAACCGCTGAAGCCGACAAGCCGAGTACGGTGAAAGTCAGCATAAAACAAGCTCCCGGGCGCTAGAGTTCGGGGGCTTGCCTTTTTCCGCATCTATTTTCCCTCCCCAGCAGGAGTCCGTATGAGCGACCAGAAATTTACCCTCAACGTCAGCGGCGGTGCGCTGCATGACGTGGCAACCCGCCGCAAAGCTGCGCCCAGGGCCGTTGAATTTGCCACGCCCCGCGCCAAGCTGATCGAAGAAGCCGACCGCGCCATTCGCGCCGACCTCGCCGAGTTTCCCCGCGCTTTGGCCGCTTACGACGCTTTGCAAAGCGACCCCGAAGCGCTGGCCGATTGGGACATGGCCAATTACATCACCATGCGCAAGCTCGGCTACAACGATCACGGGCGGGTTCACGCTTTTATCACCGGCGCGGCCAGCCTCGCCATCCTGGAACTGCTGCTCGAAGGCGGCGTCAAGCCCGACATCATCGAGAGCGGCATCGGCGAAGTGGACGACGTGTACCTAACCATCATTCTCGGCACCATGCTGCACGACATCGGCAACCAGATTCACCGCGCCGCGCACGAGCAGCACGGCGTGATGCTGGCGCTGCCGATCATCGACCGCATCCTGAAACCGATTTACGAAGACGTGTTCAAACGCACCAAGATTCGCAGCTTTATTCTGGGCTGCGTCAATTGCCACGACCTCAACCCGCCGCCGCTGACCATCGAAGCAGGTATCACAGCAGTGGCCGACGGCACCGACATCACCAAGGGGCGCGGGCGCAAGGCTTTTGCGCTGGGCAGCGTGGACATTCACTCGATCAGCGCTTTGGCCGTCGATCAGGTCGTCATCGAGCGCGGGCAGAACAAGCCCGTGCGGATCAACGTGACCATGAACAACTCCGGCGGCATTTTTCAGGTGGAAGAAGTGTTGGCCCCCAAAGTCATTCGCACGCCGCTGAGCAAGTATGTGGAGCTGCACGCCCGCACCCGCCCGCAGGGAGACGAGCAGATCGTCAGCCGGGTTCGCTTAGAGAGTGATCATTTCGTGGTGGATCTGGACGGCGGTGAAACAGTCGACGTTGGGGTCAAAGACAGTCAACTGGAAGCTGCACAGGCGGTGGCCGGGTCGCTGGGCACCGGCGTGGAGAGCCATTAGCGGTGCCTGCTTACCCGCCCGTCACCCCCGACTGGAGCTATGAGCGTACCCACTGGCGGCGCGGCTTTTTCCGGGTGGCTGGTGTAGACGAAGCCGGGCGCGGCGCGTGGGCTGGCCCGTTGACGGTGGCGGCGGTGATTTTGCCGAATAACCTGGGCGATTTGCCGTTCCGCGATAGCAAGCAGCTTCGCCCCGCCGAGCGCGAGGAACTGGCCACTGAGGTGCGCCGCGTGGCGCTGGCCTACGCCGTCGAACACGCCGCGCCCGAAGAAATTGACCGCCTCAACGTGCTGGGAGCCACCCACGCCGCCGCCATGCGGGCCATTGCCCGCCTTGGTCCCAAGCCGCAGGCGCTCGTCACCGATTACCTCAAGCTTCCCACCGACTTACCGTACTCGGCCCCGGCCCGCGCCGACGCGCTGAGCTATTCGGTGGCGGCGGCCTCGCTGCTCGCCAAAACGGAGCGCGACGCGCTGATGCTGGGGCTGGACGCCGAGTATCCGGGCTACGGCTTCGCGGCGCACAAGGGCTATGGCACCTCGCAGCACCGACGAGCACTGGCCGAGTTGGGCGTCAGCGCCGTTCACCGCCGCACGTTTGGGCCGATTGCGAGGTTATTGGAGCCGCGTTTGCTTGAAGAGTGAACACCCTTTTGAAGCTGTGGCCGTCAAATGGTGCTGGGAGTTGGAAAGCTCAGTGGGAGAGTGCGTTTCGGTTCATCTCCTGCCAAAGCCCTCTGCTTGGCAGTTTTCCGAGTACCGCAAAGGTAGAAAAATCAAAAACGCTGCGTTTGTCCGCTTCTCAGCGTCCAAATAACCGAGTTATCCGGACGCTTTCAAGTGGTTATGCTGAGCGCAGCATGGATCGCTGTCGCTGGCAGCACTTGTACATGCAGCAAACCTTAATCATTTTTAATTTGCTCAGTTCCAACTCCCTAGACTGAGGCATGAACCCCAATAATCCCTATCCCTCCACCCGTCAACCTGTTTTGGCACGTGGCGGCATGGTCGCCACTTCGCAGCCCCTCGCCGCACAAGCGGGTTTGTTTGTGCTGCGGGAAGGCGGAAGCGCCGCTGACGCCGCCATCGCCACCGCCGCCGCCCTGACCGTACTCGAGCCGACCAGCAACGGCCTCGGCGGCGACGTTTTCGCTTTGGCTTGGCGCGGCGGCGAGCTTCACGGCCTGAACGCCAGCGGCGCGGCTCCGGCCCGCTGGAACATGGAGACCCTCGGCGGCAATCCAATTCCCCGTCACGGCTGGACGCCCGTCACCGTACCGGGCGGGGTGCGCGGCTGGGCCGACCTGCACGCCGAGTTCGGCAAGCTGCCGTTTGCCCGCTTGCTTGAGCCTGCCATTCAGTATGCCCGCCGTGGCTATCCGCTCAGCCCCGAAGTGGCCCGCCACTGGGCGCGGGCGGCGCAGTCTTACTGTTTGCTGAAAGGCCCGGAATTTGCCGAGTGGTTCAAGGTGTTCATGCCGCAGGGCTTCACGCCCGTTGCCGGAGCGGTGTGGGCTTCTGAAGACCACGCCCGCACCCTCGAGCGGATTGCCGAGAGTCACGGAGCCGACTTCTACGACGGCCACACCGCCCGAGCCATAGACGACGCCAGCCGGCAAGTGGGCGGCTTTCTGAGCGCCGACGATCTCGCCCAGCACGCTTCCGAGTGGGTCACGCCAATCAGCGCCGCTTACCAAGACCACGAAGTCTGGGAAATTCCGCCGAGCGGGCAAGGCATCGCCGCTTTGATCGCCCTGCGGCTGCTCGACGGCATGGATTTGCCTCCGCAGCGGGACGATCCCCGCGCCCTGCACGCCCAAATAGAAGCCATCAAACTGGCTTTTGCTGACGCCCACAAGTTGGTGGCCGATCAGCGCCACAGCGAGGTGCCGGTGGAGTTTTTGCTCTCCGAAGCCCACCGCCAAATGCTGCGTCAGTCCATCACCGACACCGCCCACGATCCCCAAACCCGCCCCCCCAGTAGCGGCGGTACGGTCTATCTGGCGACGGCAGACGGTGAGGGCAACATGGTCAGCTTTATTCAGAGCAATTACATGGGCTTTGGCAGCGGCGTGGTGGTGCCCGGCACCGGCGTGGCGCTTCACAACCGTGGTCACAACTTCAATGTGGAAGAAGGACACGCCAATCGCCTCGCGCCCGGCAAGCGCCCCTACCACACCATCATTCCCGGCTTCCTGACCCGGCAGGGCCAAGCGGTGGGGCCGTTCGGGGTGATGGGCGGGTTTATGCAGCCGCAAGGCCACGTGCAAGTCGTTCTCAATACCGTTCGCAGCGGCCTCAATCCTCAGGCGGCCATCGACGCCCCGCGCTGGCAGTGGCTGGCCGGCAAGGAAATTGAAGTGGAATACGAAATGGGTCAGCCGGTGATCCGCGAACTGATTCGGATGGGCCACACCGTGCGGGTGCAAACCGAGAAGGCCAGTTTCGGGCGCGGCCAGATCATCTGGCGCACTCCGGAGGGCGTGTTGATGGGCGGCAGCGAAAGCCGCGCCGACGGACAGGTGGCGGCGTTTTAGAGCAGTTGTCAAACGAGTAGTCATTCCGGGCAGAGTAGGGGCCGTCTTGAGCAAAGCGGCCCCTTGTCGTGAACAGAATGTCACTGTAGGCCGCCTGTATGGGACCGTTTCTCCCCGTGAGAGCGCGGTTGAGCAGAGCGGTGCGCATTACCGTTGAGGATAGAATGGGCCGCTCCGCCAATGACTTGCGGGCCTCTGTGCGGCGAGCAGTGGAAGTTTGGCGCTGATTCGTACCAATCCCTGAAAACTTGGTTCTTTTCAACCCACCCCACCGCACTGTCATAAATGCTCCAACGAATTTTATGGAATCGCCTATACCCTACAAGTCCAGTTGACCAGAGGTAAAAGCGAGTCAGAGGCGGGCCATCTGTGAGCGGCCGGCAGTGTTTTCAGGTCTACTATTCGGTTCAGATGAGGTCAGTCTATGCTCAGACAAGCACAACCCCTGAATATACCGGCGCTCACCGGCGAGCGCGAAGGCCGCTTTGCTTTGGCGCTGCTGCTGCTGCCCTGGCTGGCCACCGGCCTGCTGATCGTGGGCTGGCAGCTCGCGCCGGGTCTACTGAGCAGATTTATCTACGCGCCGCTGCTCCTGAGCGTGGTGCTGCTGGGCTTGCCGCACGGTGCGCTGGATCATCTGGTGCCCACCCGTTTGGGATGGCGCTGGGCACAGCGGTTCTGGCCGGTGCTGGGTTACAACTTGCTTTACGCTGGGCTGGCGGGAGCGCTGCTGCTGTGCTGGAAAGTCTGGCCGATGTGGGCGTTCTGGGGCTTTTTGGTGGTAACGGTGCTGCACTGGGGCCAAGGTGATTTGCATTTTCTGGAAACGTCGCTGGGCCGCCGCCGAACCAACGTTTTAAGCGCTCCGTTGACCCTGCTGCTGCGCGGCAGTCTGACAGTCGTGCTTCCGCTGCTGATTTTTCCTGAATGGTTTCAACGGCTCGGGGACGGTGCGGCCAGAGCTTTTGGCACGCCGCTGGCTGCTGGGCCGCTGCTGCCCGCAAGCTGGACAGCCGCGTTGTGGGTGCTGTTTGCCGCCCTCCTGCTGGCGGCTTGCCTGGATACTTGGCGCAGCAGTCCCAAGCGGCTGCTCGAACTCGGTGAGGTGGGGTTGTTGCTGGCGCTGTTTGCAACTGTGCCGCCGCCACTGGCTATAGGCAGTTACTTTTGCCTCTGGCACGCTTGGCGGCATCTGGGGCGACTGCTGGCTCTGCCCGCTGGCCTGCCCGCTCTGCCCAAGACGGCGGGAGGAGAAAAAAATACGGATTCCAGAATGGAGTTGTCCTTCGGCGTTCTTCCGAAAGAGGACACCATGGCCGCAGGCCGTATCACCTCTCACCGCGAGCTGCGCCGCCTCGCCCTGCACTTGCTGCCGATCACGCTGCTGGCGCTGCTGCTGCTGCTGGGGCTGTACTTGTGGGCCGCCCCGCGAATCCACGACGCGGAGACTTTCGCCGCTCTGTATCTGGCGCTGATCGCTGCGCTGACTGGGCCTCACGCGCTGCTGGTGGCCCTGATGGACTGGCCGGAGAAGCGGTCTACGGGTTCACCGAATCCTTGATGTCTATCGGCCCCCACTACCGGCAGCCGCGCTCCCTCACCTCAAGCTCGCGCTGCCGAAATTTGATTATCATCTGACCTCACTGCTCTTGCTCGCGCTGACTTACCGCGCTGTAGCCCAGCGGAAAAGTTCGCACCTCACGCAGCTCTCCGCTCGCTTCCTTGGTCAGTGAAGCGGCCTGCACTTCAAAGCTGCCCTGCGGCGGGCGGAGGTCTTTAAGTGCGTTCCAGATGCTTTCCTCGGCCCAGTCCACCACTCCGATGGCCAGCGAGACATGCGGAATGAAGCGCTCACCGTCGTAGCTGCTCGGCGGAGCGCCCGGCACCTGAATGAGGCGCTGGTGGAGGCCGTGTAGCGGCACGCTGAGAGCGTATTCCAAAAAGATGACGTGCGGGAAGCGCCGCCAGTGCAAAAATTCCACCTGAAACGGCGGCACGCCTGCCAAGCTGCGGCGCACATCGCAAATGAGTTCATTAGGGTCGCCCGCGTATTCGAAGGGAGCGCGTAAATTCAGGTGCGCCTCGCCGTAACTGCGCACGCCCAGCCGCCGCTGCAAAGCGCTGAGCCACTCGGCGAGTTCGGCGGTGGGCCACGCCACCACACTGTAAAGGCCCACGCCTGCTCAGCCGACCTTGTAGCGGCACTCCGCCGCGCCGCAGGAGAGCCGCGATTCACGGCTGATCGGCACGCCCAGCAGTTCGCGGTAGAGGCTCAGCTCGGTCTGGCACAGTTCGGGAAAAGCTTTGGCGACGGCAGGTGCGGGGCAGTTGCGCTGCGAAAGGTACCACTGCCCGCGTTCTTGGTAAGCGCGGGCAGCGTAACCGTGCTGGCACAGCGCCTCTGTCAGTGCTTCCAGCTTGCTGCCGAGGTCGCCGTGCTGACTGAGCAGCGGAGCGAGCAGCTCATACAAATCCAGTTGCCGGGCGTCCAATACCCGCATCACCGCGCCCTCGCCAAACAGGGTATCTACATGCCTGAGCACGTCCACACACAGCGAAGCGTAGGCTTTAGGAAAGGTCGCCTCGCCCGCTTCCGTCAGCACATACACGTGCTGTGGACGGCCCCGCCCGCCGGGTTTTTCGCTGCGGACGTCTAAGTGTCCGGCGTCTTGCAGGTCTTGTAAATGCCGCCGAATCGCCGGGACGCTCAGGCCGAGTTTGTCGGCAAGGGTCTGGGCAGTGGCGCAGTCGCATTCCTTGACCGCTTCCAGCAACTTGTCTTTGGTGCGCTCTGGGGTGCGCTCCGGCAAACTGGCGGCAGGAATGGCGGCAACGACAGTCACGGCCCTTACGCCAGTTGTGCCATCGGCAACTCGGTAAGGGTCTGCACACTGACCCGTCCGGCAAGGTTCTGGGCGATTTGCTTAAGGGCAATCGAAGCCGCCGCCTGCGGATGCGAGATCACGGCGGGCGTGCCGTTGTCGGCGTCTTGCCTGACATCGGTATCCAGCGGCACTTCACCCAGAATCGGATAATTGCCGAGCTTGCTGGCTCCGCCACGCCCGAATAAGTCGTAGATATGGCCGGTGTCGGGGGCTTCGAAGTAACTCATATTCTCGATGATGCCCAAAATCGGCACGTTGGCTTTGCGGAACATATCGATGGCGCGGGCGGCGTCGATCAGGGCCACGTCCTGCGGCGTGGTTACGATCACCGCTCCGGTGACTTGCACGCTCTGGGTCAGCGAGAGCTGCACGTCGCCGGTGCCGGGCGGAAGATCCACGATCAGGTAATCGAGTTCGCCCCAGGCCGCGTCTTTGAGAAACTGCTGAATGGCCGAGTGCAGCATCGGCCCGCGCCAGACCAGCGCCTGACCGGCGGGGGAGAGGTTGGCCATGCTGATGAAGCGGATGCCGTGCGCTTCGAGCGGCATCATTTTGCGCTCGGCGTTGCCGGTGAGTTTGGCGCTGCTTTTGCCCAACATGTGCGCCACCGAAGGGCCGTACACGTCGGCGTCCATGAGGCCCACGCTCGCGCCGGACTGGGCCAGAGCGCAGGCGATGTTGACCGCCACCGACGACTTGCCCACGCCGCCTTTGCCGCTGCCTATCAGCAGCACGTTTTTGACGCCGGGCATCGGTGGGGTGCTGGGCATTCTGACTTGTGCGCCAAACTCGACCGTGACCGTTTCGACGCCCGTAACCGACATCACGGCTTCCCGCACGTCGCGCTCGATGGTGGCTTTGAGAGGGCAAGCCGGAGTGGTCAAGTTGACTTTAACGGTGATGTCGCTGCCGGCCACATCAATACGTTCAATCATCCCCAGCGACACCAGGTCGCGGTGCAGTTCGGGATCGTTGACTGAGCGCAGGACTTCAAGGACAGCTTCTCGCATAAAGTGCATTCTTAACGCATCGGGGGCTCAGGGGCAAGGCTGGGCGTCACAAAAGCCCCCGGCTAAGTGCGGTGGGAGCGCGAATCACAGCCAGAATCAGCTTCTTACGCTGCCCCTATTGCCCTCTCACGGACTTTCTTCTTAGCGTTGTACCCGCACACTGATGGGCTGTCCGCTGTAGCTGCTGACGGCGGCGCTGCGGCCTAAATCCACTAAAAAGGTGTTCCAGCCGCTTTTCAAGGTGGCGCTAAACCCGCGTCCCGCTTTGATGGTCACTGCACCGCTGACCCACACCGTGATGAGCGGTTCGCGCTGTGCCTCAGGAAAAGCGTCGAAAAGCGCTTCGTTGTCGTCTCGCTTGCCGTTGCCGTTGGCGTCGTTATAGACAAACAAGTTGGTGGCGGCGCTTTGAACGGGGGCGCTGAGCTGCACGTCTCCAATTACGCCAGGCCAGCCGATGGCTTCGGGGCGCAGCGGAAACTGAGCGCGGCTGGGCGGCGGCTCGTCGGGCCAAGTCAGGATGAAGCTGCCGCCAGTAATCGCCGTGCTGGACAACTCGCTGCCCGCTGCGCCCGAAGGCTGCACGCTCCACAGGCCCAGCCGCGCCGACGGTGGCAGGCCCGCGCCCCCGACGACGCTGCCTTGAAGGGTCAGCGCTTGGGCCGCAGAAAGTGCTAGGAGCGTTAAAAGAGCCACAGCAGGCTTTTTCATACTTCTCAGTGTAGCGCTCCGACCTGACGCCAGAGTGACGCCAACCTGTTGGCCTCGCCTACCGCCCCCTCATCTCTTCGTCCACTTGCTCACCCTGCGGCCTTCACCATTTCGCTACACTGATCCGTTATGTCCAGTGATGCCCGCTCTACCTCTGCCCAGTCGGCCCCCGAACAGCTCAGCCTCAAACCGCGCTTCAAACCCGAAGTCATGAGCCCGGTGGGCGGCTGGCCGCAGCTCCGTGCCGCCGCCAACGCCGGGGCTGACGCGGTGTTTTTTGGGGTGGAGGCCTTTCATGCGCGGGCCAAGGTGGGCTTCAGCAACGAAGAATTGCCCGAGATTATGCGTTACCTGCATGAGCGCGGCATCAAAGGTTACGTGACCTTCAACGTGCTGGTGTTTGACCGAGAGCTGCGTGAAGCCGAGCAGCAACTGCTGCACCTATCTGCCTGTGGAGTAGACGCCATCATCGTGCAGGACATCGGCGTGGCGCGGCTGGCCGCCGAGGTGGTGCCGGATCTGCCGATTCACGGCTCCACTCAGATGAGCATCACTTCCGCTGAGGGCGCACAGCTCGCCCACCGCTTCGGGGCGAGCCGGGTGGTGCTGGGCCGCGAACTGAGTCTGCCCGATATTGCCCGCATCCGCGCCGCCACCGACGTTGAGCTGGAAACGTTCGTTCACGGGGCGCTGTGCGTCAGCTATTCGGGGCAGTGCTTTTCCAGCGAGGCTTGGGGCGGGCGCAGCGCCAACCGGGGCCAGTGCGCTCAGGCCTGCCGCCTGCCTTACGACCTCTTCGTGGACGGCCTCCAGCGCGACCTCGGCGATGCCCGTTATCTGCTCTCGCCCGGCGACCTCTACGCGCTGCATCAGGTTCCCGAACTCATCAGTATCGGGGTGCATTGCCTCAAAATTGAAGGCCGTTACAAGGACGCCGAATTTGTGGCGCTGACCACCGCCGCCTACCGCAAGGCCGTGGATGAGGCCTGGGCCGAGCTACCACTCAGCATCACGCCGCAAGACGAGCGCGACCTGGCGCAGGTCTACTCGCGGGGCCTGGGGCCGCACTTCATGGCCGGAACCAACCATCAGACCGTCGTGCGGGGCCGTGCGCCGCGCCACCGGGGGGTGCGGGTCGGCACGGTGACGGCTCTGACCGGACGCGGCGTGGTCGTTAAGCTCAGCGAAGACCTCAAGGCTGGCGACGGCCTGGTGTTCGACGCGGCCAACTGGCGAGCGCCGGAAGGCCGCGAGGAAGGCGGATTTTTGTATGGCGGCTGGGGTTACGGCGCAGGGCAAAACAATCAGCCGCTCGAAGCGCTCAAGTCTGGGCAAGAAATCGAGCTGCGCTTTGCCAAAGGAGCTGTCAATCCTGATCGGGTGCGCTCCGGCGACTGGGTCTGGCGCACCCACGATCCCGCCCTCGACGCCCGCGTACGCCCGCTCCTCGACAGCGCCGACCCGCTGTACACCCGGCCCGTGACGATGCAGTTTGTGGGCAAGGTGGGCGAGGCTCCGCGCCTGATCCTGACCGACGAAGCGGGCCGCACGGTGATGGCCACCGGCGAGGCTCCGCTCTCCGAGGCTCGCAACCGCGCCCTCGACGAACAAACTCTGCGTGAGCAACTCGGCAAGCTGGGCGGCACGCCGTACCACTTGGCCGACTTGGACATAGAGCTGGTCGGCGCGGGATTTTTGCCCGTCAGCGCCCTGAACGCTCTGCGCCGCGACGCCACCACCCAGCTCACCGCGCTGAGAGGGCAAGTCCCAGAGCGCCGCGCCCAGCCGCTGTTGGAGGCCAGCAGCGGTTCAGCCGATCTGGCCGCCGCTCCCCAGTCGGCTCCGCGCCTGCACCTGCTGGTTCGCACGCCGGAGCAACTGGAAGCTGCCATCGCGGCGTATCCCGAGAGCATCACGCTGGATTACCTTGAACTCTACGGCCTGCGGCCCAGCGTGGAGCAAGTTCAGAACGCGGGCATCACGGTGCGGGTGGCCAGTCCGCGTATTCTCAAGCCCACCGAACAAAAGCTGCAAAAGTTCTTGCTGTCACTGAACGCTGAGCTGCTGGTACGCTCTGGCGGGTTGCTGGAAAGCCTCCAAGATGTGCCGAATCGACCCGATTTGGTCGGCGATTTCAGCCTCAACGCCGCCAACGCCCTGAGCAGCCGCGCTCTGCTGGCGCTGGGCCTGAACCGCATCACTCCGACCCACGACCTCAACGCCCAGCAGATCAGCGACCTCGCCGCGCTGATCGGGCCGGACAAGCTCGAAATTATCGCTTACGGCCACCTGCCGGTCTTTCACACCGAGCACTGCGTCTTTTGCCGTTTCCTGAGCGACGGCACCGATTACACCAACTGCGGCCATCCCTGTGAGAGCCATCAGCTGGCCCTGCGCGATGAGCGGGGCCGCCTGCATCCAGTGATGGCCGACGTGGGTTGCCGCAACACCGTTTTCGAGGGCCGCGCCCAGACGGGGGCCGCCCACCTCCTCACCTGGCTGGAGGGTGGCCTGCGCGACTTCCGCTTGGAGTTCGTCCACGAGAGCGCCGACGACGTGCGCGAGGTGGTGGCTGCTCACCGCGCCTTCTTTGCGGGCAAGCTCAGTCCCGCCGAACTGGACAGCCGCTTGGCGCTGGTCGGCGGCGGCAGCACCGAGGGCAGCTTCTTCGTGCCGCCGAGCTTCGGCGCTGGTCTGCCCGCCCCCGACGCGTTTTCCGATTTGTCTGCCCTGCCGATGTTGTAGGAAGGTAAGTGGGATGGGATACTGCTAACGCTGCCCTCGTCGGCGTTTCAAATTCCCACAGCTCAGATTCCTACTTCCGCCACTTCTCCAACTCCGCTGCTGTCAGCGGCCCAAACTTAAGCGCCCGCACTTTGCCGCCCGCGTCCAGCAGTACGCTGGTGGGCAGTCCGGGTAGCGGCCAGCCGCGCAAATCTGCGGTGTGGGCAAACGCCAGCGGCAGGCCTCCCAGTTGGTTTTCCTTCCAGAAGTTCAGCACGCCTGCCGGTGATTCGCCCACATTCACCGCCACCACTTTCAGCTTGCCGGAGCGCTGGGCAGCGTCCAGACGTGGCAACTCTTCGCGGCAGGGCGGGCACCACGTCGCCCAGAAGTTGAGCAAGGTCACGCCCTTGGCGGCGGGTTTGAAGCGGCTGACATGGCCCTGCGAATCACTCAGCGTCAGTGGCGGCGCGGCGCTTCCCACCGCCAGCGCGGGTAAAGTCAGCAGGGTAAACAGGGCGGCGAACATGCCCTTACTGTGCCTGAAGTCGGGTCAGCCGCGCTACTGTTTCAGTTTATTTTGAACGGACGCCTCTAGACTTACCTGCTCAAAAGCTGACACAAAGCTGACCAAAGCCTTAAACCCACCTGACACTTAGCCGATTCAATGAAAGGCGTATGAAAACCCCATCTTTGGTTAAAGCTTCTCTGCTCCTCGGTACGCTCCTCGCCTTATCCAGCGCCGCCGCCGCCGAGGTCAAGATTTACCCGTATAGCGGCGCTCACGTTCTGGCCGGCCAGAAGTTTGATTTGCGGGTGGAAGTCAGCGGCGTCGCGGCGGGCGCGGAAGCCAGCGTGATGCTGGACGGCAAGCCCGTTGCGGGCCTCATCAAAACCAACAGCGCCGCCGACACGGTGGAATACACCCTGCGCGGCGTGTCGCTGATTGCCGGAAGCCACACCGTGACCGTGACCGGAGCGGCAACCGGACAGGCGACCATGATTGCCGAAGCGCCCGCCACCGTCGCGCAGGCCAAAAAAGTGATTTTGTTTATCGGTGACGGCATGGGCTGGAACACCGTCCGCGCCGCCGAACTCGTGGCGCACGGCTACAACCCCGACAACGGCATGCCGCTGGGCCGCTTGGAAATGGAAACCGGCCTGAGCGGACTGGCGACGGTCACCAACTCCAGCTACGACTCATTTTTGACTGACAGTGCCAACACCGCTTCGTCCATCGCTACCGGCCAAAAAGTCTTGGTCAACGCCCTGAGCGTCTACCCCGACAACACCAAAGACTCGCTGGACAACCCGCGCATCGAAACCATCGCCGAAATTTTGAAGCGCAGCAAAAATATGGGCATCGGTCTGGTCAGCACCGCCTTTGGCACCGACGCCACGCCCGCCGCTTTTGCCGCCCACACCCGGTTGCGCGGCGATTACTCGGCGGTGGCCGACCAATACTTTAAGGGCAGTGCCAAGCCCGACGTGCTGCTGTTCGGCGGCAGCAACGACTTCATTTCCCAGACTGTGCCGGGCAGCCGCCGCAAAGACGCCACCAACTGGATCGACGGCTCGCAGAAAATGGGCTTTACCTTTGTCAGCAGCCGCGCCGAACTGATGAAAGCCAACACCACCAAGCTGTTCGGGCTGTTTAACCTCAGCAATTTCAATAGCTACCTCGACCGGGTGCAGTTTAAAGACCCCAGCGTCTTGGGCGATTTCAAAGACCAGCCGTACTTGTGGGACATGACCCAAAAAGCCGTGGAAACCCTGGACAAAAACCCCAACGGCTTTTTCTTGATGGTGGAAGGCGGCATGATCGACAAGTTCGAGCACCCGCTCGACTGGCAGCGCGGCGTCTGGGACGTGCTGGAAATGGACAAAGCGGTGGCGTGGGCCAAGGACTACCAAAAGACCCACCCCGACACCTTGGTGCTGGTCACGGCGGATCACGCCCACTCGATCAGCACTTACGCGGGCTATGACCACACCAAAGGCCCGGGCAACCGCGACGCCGTGCTGGTCTACCAAGACGGCAAATTCCCGACCTACAGCGACAAAAAAGATGTCAACGGCATTCCGATGGTGACGCCGACACGCGGCCTGGCAGTGGGCTTTGCGGGCGTGCCGGACTACTGCGAAACCTTCACGGCCCGCCCTATTTACAAAGATCCCACCATCAGTGACGGCAGCGGCGGCTACGCGCCCAACCCCGACATCTGCAAAGAAGAAGGCGCATACTTCCGCACCGGCAACTTGCCGCGCAACACCAATCAGGGCGTTCACTCCGCCGACCCCGTGCCGCTGTTTTCCTTCGGGCCGGGCGCTCAAAACTTCGTGGGCATGATGGATCAAACCGACATCTTTTTTGCGATTGCCAAAGCGATGGGCGTAGACGCGACGAAAGACGCGGGCAAATAAGCCTCTGACGAACGGCTCAGAGCAAGATTAGATTGAGCGCTTTACAACACCCCCCTCCCTTCGCGGGCGGGGGGTTTTTGAGCCTGCCCCATACCACTGCCCTGACAATCCCCTGAAATACTTCAGTGATGAAACCCGCCCTTTTCGCGCTCTGGGCAGCGCTGCTGCTCTCGGCGGCGCAGGCCCAGAGCAGCCTCAAATTCAGCGAGATGTACAGCAAAGTGACGGTGCGCGGCATCGAGTTCAGCCCCAAGGTGCAGGGCCTGAGCGGCAAAAGCGTCAGTATGGTGGGCTTTATGGCCCCGCCGCTCAAGCCCAAGCTGGACTTTTTCGTGCTGACCAAAGCCCCGATGAGTTCGTGTCCGTTTTGCAGCACGGTGGCCGATTGGCCGCCTGACATCGTGTTGGTCATCATGCCGGATGGCAAGTTGCTCGACCCCAGCACCGGAGCGCTGAAAGTCACCGGTCGCTTGGAGTACGGCATCAAAAAAGACGACCAGACCGGCTTTGTCAGCTTGATGCGTCTTTACGCCGACAAAGTGGAGAATCAGTGACCCGACTGGCGGTACAAAACGTCACTTACCGGCACGGCCCAGAAGTGGCGCTGACGTTTCCCAGTTTTGAAGTCGGCAAGGGTGAGCAACTGGCCCTCATCGGCCCCAGCGGTGCGGGCAAAACCACGCTGCTGCACTTGATCGCTGGCCTGCTGCGCCCCGAGAGCGGGCACATCCGCTTTGACGGCCAAATCATCAGTGCGCTGAGTGAAAGTGGCCGCGACGCTTACCGCGCCCGCAGCGTCGGCTACGTGTTTCAGGACTTTCACCTGATGCCCGGCTACAGCGCCCTCGAAAACGTGCTGCTGGGCCTCGGTTTATCGGGAATGCGCGGCCCGCAGGCCAGAGAACGCGCCGCCGAAGTGCTGACTGAGTTGGGCCTCGGCGCTCGCCTGCGCCACACCCCGCGCCAATTGTCGACGGGCGAGCGGCAACGGGTGGCGCTCGCCCGCGCAGTCGCGCACCGCCCCGCTTTGCTGCTGGCCGATGAACCCACCGCCCATTTAGACCGTGCCAGAGGCGTGCAGGCCCTTAAACTTCTGCAAGACACCGCCGCTGCGCTGGGGGCCACTTTGGTGGTCGTCACGCATGATCCCCTCGTCATGGACGCGTTTGAGCGCTTGATCGAAGTCGGTGCGGTGTCCCAGCAGCCAGTCTCACAGCGGCCAGCCTCAGGCAAAGAAGCGGTGCTGGTATGACAGGGGGGTTGGGATGACGCTCTGGATCACGCTGCGCAATCTGCGGGTGCGCGGCTGGGCCACCTTTCTGACAGTGCTGGCAGTGGCGCTGGCAACCGCAACCGCTCTGGTGGTGCCGCTGGTCAGCAAACAGGTGGAGCGCGGTGCGGCGGACGCGGCTCAGGTGTTTGATCTGCTGATTACCGCCAAAGGCAGCCCCACCCAGGCGGTGCTGAGCAGTCTTTTTTATCTGGACGTGCCGATTGGCAACATTCCGTATGCCACTTACCAGAAGCTGGCCGACGACAAGCGCACCCTGCGGGCCGTGCCGCTGGGCTTCGGCGACAATTATCACGGCCTGCCGGTGGTCGGCACCAATGCCCGCTTTTTTGAGCAGCGCCTCAAGCCGACCTTGCCGCCGTACTTTCATGTGGAGTCGGGGCGCTTATTTGCCGGCCCCCTTGAAGTGGTGATCGGGCAAGCGGCGGCGCGGCAAACCGGCCTCAAGCTGGGCGATCAGTTTAGGAGCGCCCACGGCTCGGAAGAACACGCTGGCGCGGAAGAGGAAGAACACGCTGCCGAATACAAGGTGGTGGGCATTCTGGCGGCCACAGGCGGGCCGGTCGACCGCGCCATCGTGACCGATATTCAAAACTTGTGGGATGTTCACGGTCAATTCACCCCCGAGTCTCGCGGCGTGACGGCGGTGCTGTACACGGCGGCCAAGCTGGGCGATCTGTACTCGGTGTCCAGCCAGATGAACGCCACGCCGAGCGCACAGGCGGTCTTTCCGGGTCAGGTCTTTGCCAATGTGCGCTCGTTCGTGCTGCAAGGCCAGGCGGCGTATGCGGCCCTCAGCGTGCTGGTGCTGCTGCTGGCCGCGCTGACCATCTGGCTGAGTGTCTACGCCGCCAGCTTAGACCGCGCCCGCAGTGTGGCGCTCCTGCGGGCGCTCGGCGCAGGGCGCGGCACGGTTTTTGGCGTGGTGCTGCTCGAAACTGCCGTGACGGTGCTGCTGGGACTCCTGCTGGGCGTGGGGTTGTCGTACGGCGTCAGCGTGTTGGGCGGCCAACTGCTGGGTGGCCGCCTCGGTTTTTCCCTGCCCGCGCCGGTGCTGGACTGGGCCTTGCTGCTCAGGGTCGCGGCGCTGTTTCCGCTGGGCGTGTTGGCGGCTTTGCCTCCGGCATTCGGCGCGGCGCGGCAAAGTCCGGTGGCGCAGTTGTAGAGAAGGTGGGTCGGCAACGCGAACTTGCTCTCCCTACTCCAACGCCCCCTCGATATCCCCCAGAATGTCGTTCACGTCCTCAATGCCAATCGAGATTCGCAGCAGCCCCGGCGTGATGCCCAGCCGCCTGCGCTCGGTTTCACTCAGTGCCCGGTGCGAAGTGCCCCAGGGCCAGGACAAGGTGCTCTGGACGTCCGCCAGGCTGGGGGCCAGCGGGATTTTTCCGGCCAGCGCTTTCACGAAGCTCGGCGCGTCGTCGATATCGGCGCTGAGCATTCCGCCAAAGCCGTTGGGGAAAAGTTCGGCGGCACGAACGAACTGCGGATGAGAACTCAGGCCCGGATGGTAGACCCGGCTGACGCGGGGGTGATTGGATAGCACGTCGGCCACCGCCTGCGCGTTGCCGGAGTGCGCCCGCATTCTCAGGCCCAGCGTTTTGAGGCCCTGCATGGTCATCCAGGCGTCGAAGGCGCTGATGGTGCCGCCCAGCCGCAGCAAGCGGGTTCGCGCGGCGGCGATCAGATCGGCCCGCCCGCAGGCCACGCCACCAAAGGCGGTGCTGTGGCCGCTCAGGTACTTGCTCAGCGAGTGCGTCACCAGATCGGCTCCGTGATCGGCGGGCCGGAACACGGCGGGGCTGGCGAAGGTGTTGTCCACGCTCAGGATGGCTCCGTGGGCGTGAGCCAGCTCAGCCAGCGCGGGCACATCCGGCACCGTCAGCAGGGGGTTGGTCAGACTTTCGACGTGAATCACTTTGGTGTTGGCCTTCATGGCAGCCTGCACTTCTTCCAGGTTGCAGGCGTCCACGAAGCTGACTTCGATGCCCAGCCTTGGAAACTCCTCACCCAGCAGCGCGTAGCTGATGCCGTACACGCGGGCGTCGGTGACGACGTGGTCGCCGGACTTCAGCACTCCCAGCAGAGAAGCGCTGATCGCCGCCATGCCGCTGCCCGCCACCAGAGACGCCTCCGTATTTTCCAAGATGCTCATGGCCCGTTCCAGCGTGGCCGCGTTGGGCGTGCCGTTGCGGTAATAAAAGGCGCTCGGCTCCCTGCCACTCATGCTTTCTTCCAGCGCGTTCAAGTCTGGGTAGGCGTAGACGGTGCTCTGATAGATCGGCTCGGCCAGCGGGACGGACGCGTTGGGGCGGGCTTCCTCACCGGAGCGGGCGGCGAGGGTGGTCAGATCGTAGTTGGTGCGGTGAGCATCAGACATACCGCCAGGATAGTGCTTCTCCCGCCGCTTGGCTTACTCCCCCCGGCTCAGCCCCTGCGTTTTGAGTGCTCCTTGCAGCGTTTCCTCCCGCTTTTCCATGCTGCCGCCTTCGCCGAAGTAAGCGTTGAGCAGCCGCGCCCAGTCGCCTTCTTTGCCGGGTCTGGCGGCAATTGGGTTCATCTGCTCGGTGGCGGCCCTGAGCTGCTCGGCGCTGCCGTCTTTGTACGTGTTTTCATGGATCACCAGTGGGCGCGGCAGGCGGGGGCGCTGCGCCACGTCCTCGGCGCTCTTGCCGATGGTCAACGCCGCAAACGGCAGCACCTTGTCGGGCAATTCCAGCAGCTCGATTATCTCGGCCAGCCCGTTCATCACCCCGCCAATCCAGCAGCCCTGATAGCCCAGCATTTCGGCGGCCAGCAGCATGTTCTGGCCCGCCAGCACCGCGTCACCGATGCCGAAGTGAAGGTCGATGGCGGGCGACTGCCCCGGCTCGTACCCGGCCACCTCGATCAGTTGCCTGACGCGGCGGGTGTCCGAGCAGATCACGAAGCTCTCGGCGGCCAGGGCGATATGGGCGTTGGTCGTCAGCTCGGCCACTTTCTGTTTGGCCTCGCCGGTCAGCCGCACGAACGAATACAGCTGGGCGGTGGCGTCGGTGGGGGCGTGCTGAGCGGCGTACAAAATGGTGTCGAGATGCTCGGCGGGCATCGGCCCAGCTTGGTAGTGGCGCACGGTGCGGTGGGCTGCAAAAAAAGCGCGAACCTGCTCGGGGGTTTGCTGGCGGGTGGGCAGGGTCGCGGCGGGGGAGAGGGTCATGCGCAGAAGTCTAAAGGGCCGCGCCTCCCGGCAATGGTCAGCTTTCCCCCGCTTGCTCCTGCTCCGGCGCTTCTTCCAGCGGAGCGAACAACTTGTCGAGGTCTTGGGTGCTGAGCTGCCCCGCGTCGCTGAGGCCCGCGCCCAGGATGCCCTGAGAGAGCGCGGCCTTGCGGGCCTGCATCTCCAGAATCCGCTCCTCGACGCTGCCCGAGGCGATCAGCTTGTAGACGAAGACCGGCTTGTCCTGCCCGATGCGGTAAGCCCGGTCAGTCGCCTGATTCTCGGCGGCGGGATTCCACCACGGATCGTAGTGAATCACCGTGTCGGCAGCCGTGAGGTTTAGGCCCACCCCACCGGCCTTGAGGCTGATCAGAAAGACCGGCTTTTCGCCGCCCTGAAAAGCCTCAATCTGGGCGGCGCGGTTTTTGGTCTGTCCAGTCAGCTTGGCGTATGGGATGCCCAGTTCGTTCAGGGTGTCTTCCAGCAGGCCCAGCAAGGTGGCAAAGGCGCTGAAAATCAGCACCCGGCGGCCTTCCTCGATCATCTGCGGCAAATTGCCTGAAAGCCAGTCGAGTTTGGCATTGCTCCTGACTTTGCGGGCCACCTCCAGCTTGACCAGCCTCGGATCGGTCACGGCCTGACGCAGCTTGAGCAGTGCGTCCAGCACGGCGATGGTGCTGCGGCCTAAGCCCCTTGCCGCCAGTTCCTCGCGCACCCGCTCCTGCATGGTCACGCGCACGGTCTCGTAGAGGTCGCGCTGGTCGTTTTCCAAACTCAGCCGCACCGGAATTTCGGTTTTGGGCGGCAGCTCTTTGGCCACTTCACTTTTCTCGCGCCGCAGCAAAAAGGGCCGGACACGGGCGGCCAGCGCGGCGCGGCGGTGCAAGTCGCCCTGCTTTTCAATCGGGGTGCGGTAGAGCTGCCCGAAGATCTTTTCGGTGTAGAGCAGCCCCGGCATCAGAAAATTAAACTGTGACCACAATTCACCGAGGTGGTTTTCTAAGGGCGTGCCGGTCAAGCACAGGCGGTGGCGGGCTGTTAAGCTGCTGGCGGCTTTGGCCGAAGCGCTGCGGGCATTTTTGATGTTCTGGGCTTCATCCAAAATGATCAGGTGGTACTCGTGGACGCTCAGCTGATCGAGGTCGCGGGGCAAGAGTGGATACGTGCTGAGGATCACATCGAAGTCGCCGATCCGCTCAAAGTCAGCTTTGCGCTGCGGGCCGTGGAGGGTCAGCACTCTGAGATCCGGTGCAAAGCGGGCCGCCTCGCTACGCCAGTTGCCCAGCACCGAGGTCGGCGCAATGACTAGGCTGGGTCGGTCAGCCCGGCCCGCCTGTTTCTCAGTGAGGAGGTGAGCAAGGGCCTGAACCGTGTTATGGGTCACGATGTACTGCTCAGTAAGGTACAAGTGGTCTGCGGCTGCTACTCGGATGCACTGCGCTTCCTTAAGGCCGACATACTCCACCCGTTTAATCCCCCGACTCGGTGGGTACTTGGATGGACGGTGGTAAGCCGCGAGTTTTTCTACCAAGCGGAATGGGCTGAGCTGGGGCAGGAGTTTTAGGGTCACGCGCCATGCTGTGCCGCTGCGCCGCTCTCCCTTGTAAACATGACTGGTCTTCCTGAGCCGGATACGGGCTGTGCCGCCTAGCGACTGCACCAACTCCACTACGCCGCGTGCCAAGCGCTCCGAGACGCTGGTGTATTCCACGACGACTCCCGCGTGTCCATCAGTGTCAAGCAAGCCTTGCAGCAGAGAAAGGCGCTGCTCAGTGCTGCCCAGCAGATAGTCTGGCGGGATAAACTTGTCACGTCCCTTGACGCCGTGAAGCCCTAACTTGCGTAAAGCGTCTTTGAGTGGGTTAGGCGTCCACTGGCCGGCACTCACCAAGCGGGAGGTGCTGACTTTGGCGGTCAACCGCTCAGCATGTTGAGCATAGACGCCAGCAGGGAGAATCAGCGCACCCACCAATTCGTCTTCGGACGTGATGTTGACGCCGTGGGTCAAGCTGCCGTCGCCGAGCAGTGCCCCGAGGGTGTACGGATCAACCGGCAAGGAGCGTGGAGCAAAGGCCACTGGCTGCACCACCGGCAGGTAATGCTTGAGATTTCCGGCAGCGTCCGTGAGGTCAGCCATGATCTGCTCGGTGCTGAGCACTCTCTCAGGCAAGCCGCGCCGTTTGCGTACCGGCGTGTTGACGGCCCAGAGATGCTCGGCGTCCGCTTCCACGCTGGCTCCGTCGGTCAGCGTGAGCTGGTAAATTGGACGTAATCCCTGCGGATAAACGCCTATGACCTGAGTGGGCTGTCCATCCCGTCCCATCACGTAATCGCCGATCTGAAGCTGACCCATCGTTTGCCAGCCGTGTGGGGTCAGCACACCAGCGTCTAGCGGTTGCGCCTTGCCAAGCCCCATGTCGTCGGCCAGAATCCCGCTCAACCCATATTCGCGCAGAAATTGCAACCAGCTCAGCCCCTGCACCTGATAAGGCCGCAGGTCGGCGTTAAGGCCAGCGGGAGGCGCTACCGGCGTAATTCCGGCAAAGTCGCGCAGCCGCTGACCCAGTGCCAGAAGCTGCTCCGCGCCGACCCAGCGCCCCCGGAGGGCTTCTTCGAGCTGGGCGAGTCGGGCGGCGTCAAGGAGCGGTAGCCGCAGTGGCCCAGCCGGGAGGTCGCGTAAATTGAGTTCGACTAGCACGCCTAAAATCGCCTTGACCCGTCCGGCGGGCAGCGGCAAGCGGCGGCCATCTGGCAGAGCGGCGTAAAGCAATTCGTCGTCTGAAAGCTGCGCCAGCGCCTCGGAGCTGAGCAGGTCGCTGCGGGTGGCGATCAAATCGACCAAAATCGGCAGCAGGCTCAGCCGCTCACCGCCCACGATCACGCCCAAATCCAGCGTGAACCAGCCGCCGTCTTGCTCGGTTTCGCCGTACCAGTCTTCGATTTCGGCCAAGTTGTAGGGAAAGGCGGAGGTGATCTCCACATCAATGCCCTTTTCGCGCAGCAGCGGCACCTGCTCGCGCACAAAGGTAAACCACTCGGTCTCGGTCGCAAAGCCCAGCGAGCCGCCGTCGGCGCTGAATATCAAGCGCTGGTTGGGCGGCAGCAGCTTGCCGATTTTCTTGAGTCCGGCACGGGTCAGCAGCCCAGCGGCGCGGCGCTCGGCGGCGAGGTCGCGGGCGGTCAGCGTCAAGATGCCGCCGTTCGGGCCAGCTTCAAACTGAGGTTTGGCGGCGTACCAGGGCTGATCGCCGTAGAGGTGCGTCACCTCCGCCACTCCCAGCGGCGCTCGGCTCGGCATCGGGCCATAAGCGTGTTTGCGCTGGGCGACAACCGGGCGGTAATCGAGGCGCAACCGGGCCTGATATGGCAGCGGACGGCTTTGAATCTCCACCGGGCGCGGCGCGGGCAACCGCTCACCCAGCGGCTCGAGGGCGCGGGCCAGCGCTACGGCTTCCTGCGGCGGCACCGGCGGAATACTCAGGAAGGCTTCTTCAAGCTCGGGCGGCAAGCTGGCTTCAAGGTGACCGAGCTGATCGCCGCGCTTGTACCACGCGGGCGTGATCGGCAAAATTTCCACGCCCGCTGGGAGCTGCCGCACCGGCCGCTGCGCTCCCCCTTCGTCAAATTGCCACTCCAGCGCGTCGGTGAGGTTAGGGCCGAGCGCCAAAACTGGCAGGCCTTCTTCCCACAGCAGCCGGCCCGTTGCCAGCAGGGTTTCCAAAATGACGCTGCCCAGCGGCGTCCCTTCCAAAAACAGCGCTTCGTCACTGCCGATCAGTCCGCCCTGAGCGCTGCTGGCCAGCAGCCGCAGGGCGGCGTGGTCGCGCCGGGCGTAGACGGGCAAGTCGCGGGCGCTTCCGGCGAGGTCGTAGCGCAGGGCGTAAGGCAACTTGAACACGCTGCCCAGCCGGAAATCCTCGCCTTCACGCACGGCACGGCGCACCCGAATCGCCAGTCCCAAACGGCGGGCGCGGTAAGGGTGAATGCCCAGCACGAACACCAAAGTATTGCGCTCGGCGTCGCCTAAATCGGCAAAGCGCTGCTGCGTTTGGTCGAGCCAGCGCTTCAGGTCGGCAGACAGCGGTGCGGTTTGCTGGGGGAGCGCAGAAGCCATTGGGTCATTCTCGCTCATGAAGCCGCAAAGTGCGCCGAAGCGGCCTTCATATTGTGTGCGAACTTGCTTACTGCTAAGCTGAAGGCTCTCCAGTTCAGTGCTTTCGTTTGCGTCCTTGTCTGTCGTTCAGTTGTCTGCCCGCTTCACGCTCTGGCCCGCTGCTGTTGGAGGTTTTGCTTATGACCATGCGTCTGCGTCCAAGTTCGGCACTCAGCACCTTTCTTCTCAGCTTGGGCCTGAGCGTGGGTTTGGCGCAGGCCCAAGCCACCACACACGTCGAGCTGATTCTGGACGCTTCCGGCAGTATGTTCAGCCGCTTGCCTGACGGTCAGAGCCGAATCAACGTCGCCAAAGACGTGCTGCAAAGTTTTATTGCCAGCTTGCCGGATGATCCTGGCTTGAATGTGGGCCTCAGGATTTACGGCGCTCAGGTGGCCTCGGGCGCGGCGGCCTGCACCGATTCGGCGCTGGTGTTGCCGATGCAGGGCGTCAGCCGCGCCGCCCTGCAAGCTCAGGTGGCCCAGACCCGCCCCAAGGGGGCCACCCCGATTGCCTACTCGCTGCAGCAGGCCGCCAGCGACTTTCCCAAAGACAGTGGCAAAAAGCTGATCGTCCTTGTCACCGACGGTCAGGAATCCTGCGGCGGCAAACTCAGCGGCGTGCTCGACAAATTTAAGGCGCTGGGCATCGACGTGGATTTGCGGATCATCGGGATTGACCTCAGTGACACGGCCAAAAAGAGCTTTAACGGCGTCGGCACTTTTGAAAATGTGCAGTCGGGAGCGCAACTGGCCTCGGCGCTGGGCCGCGCCACCCAGCAAGTCGTCCAGCCAGTGCAAACCTTGTTGCCCGTGACCGTTAATCTCACCTCGGGCGGTCAGCCGCTCGCCAGCGGCGCGACCATCCGCTTTGAAGCGGCGCTGGGCGGCCTCAAAACCGATTTCCAGAGTGGGAGCGGCGCGTATCAGGCCAGCCTCGCGCCGGGCGTGTACTCGGCTCAAGTGAGCAGCGCCGAGTCCGGCATCCAGATGTTTGGCGGCCTCAGCGTGGCGGTGGGCGCGGCCAATACCTTCAGCTTTGAAGTCGGCCAAGTCGGGGCCGTCAAGCTGGAAGTTGCTCCCTTGCCGCCCACGGCTGGCGGCAAACTCAAGGTGACGTTCTCAGGTGCGCCCGCCGGAGAGCGCAACTGGATCACCATCGCCCAGAAAACTGACGCCGACAGCGTTTACTTGGATTACCAGTTTGTCAACGCGGCGTCGGGCAGCGTGGAACTCAATGTTCCCGATGAAGAAATAGAGTACGAAGTGCGTTACCACCTCGCCAACCCTGACGGCTCCACGCGGGTGGTGGGGCGCAGTGCCCCCTTCACGCCGAGGCGCGTCGCGGCCAGCTTGGACGGTCCGGCGAGCGCAGTGGGCGGCAGCCAGATTCAAGTCAACTGGACGGGGCCTAACAATGACCGTGATTACGTGACCATCGTGCCCAAGGGAGCCGCCGAGGGCACGTACACCAGTTATTTTTATACCAAAGACGCCAACCCCGGCAAAATCGATGTGCCGATCACTCCCGGTGACTATGAGCTGAGATACAGCAGCGACAACTCGGCGCGGACGATGGCCAGCCGCCCAGTCACGGTCAAGGCGGGCAGCTACGCGCTGGAAGCGCCCCAAACGGCCAGCGCGGGCAGTCAAATTTCAGTCAAGTGGACGGGGCCAAACAATCCCGGCGAGTACGTCACCATCGTCAAGAAAGGTGCGCCGCTCGGAACATTTAATAAATACTTCTACACCCGTGACGGCAACCCCGGCAAGCTGCAAACTCCGCCGGAAGCGGGCGACTACGAAGTGCGCTACTCCACCGAGGGAGCCAGTCCCAACCCGACTTTGACCAGCGTGCCGATCACCTTGACGTCCAATCAGTACAACTTGGACGCGCCCGCGACTGCGGTGGCTGGAAGCAAACTCAGCGTCAAGTGGACAGGGCCAAACAATCCTGGCGATTACGTGACCATCGTCAAAAGGGGCGATCCGGTCGGCACCTATACCCAGTATTTTTATACCCGTGACGGCAATCCCGGCGCACTTCAAACGCCGCTGGTGGTGGGCGACTATGAGCTGCGCTACTCCACCGAAGGGGTCAGTCCAAATCCGACGCTGGCCAGCCGCCCACTCCAACTCACGGCCGCCAGCTACAAGCTCGAAGCGCCCAGCAGTGGCCCGCGCGGCGGCACGCTGCAAATCAAGTGGACGGGGCCGAACAATCCCGGTGATTACGTCACCATCGTCAAAGCGGGTGCGCCTACCGGCACGTATACCGAATACTTCTACACCGCCGCTGGCAACCCCGGCAGCTTGCCTTTGCCCGCCGAAGCGGGGCAGTACGAACTGCGCTACTCCACCGAGCAGGCCAGCCCCAACCCGACGCTTTACAGCTTGCCGTTCACGGTGAAATAAGCGGCGGCTTCCAAAAAATGGAGGGTCTAAGCCAGTTTCGCTTAGACCCTCCACCTTGAAACAAATTTTTAGACTTGCTCAGGCTTGGTGAACTTCCGCCGTTTCTTTGCTGAGGCTGACAGGTGCGGCGGCCACCGGAGCGGGCGTCACGGCGCTGGCGGCACTGACCACCGCAGCGGGAGCACTCGGGGCCAGGATGGTCTGGGCGTTGGCGGCGGCGACCACTGGAGCGCTCTCTTCTTTGAAGCTGCCTTCCAACTCGTCTTTGAGGCCTTGCGTGCCTTTGCGGAACTCGCGGATGCCGTTGCCGAGCGATTTGCCCAGATCAGGCAACTTTTTGGGGCCAAACACGAGCAGGGCGGCGACGAGAATCAGCAGGATTTCGGGCATTCCTAAATTGGGCATGGTGGTGTTCCTCCGTTTATTTGAGTGTAGACAGGTGAATTCGGTTCCAGATGAAACTGGGCCGGACGCGGTGAGGGGCGCGGAAGAGGGCAAGCGGTCTTTACACCTAGATATACGCTCTTGGCGGCGCTTTTAGATGTAAGAAACCTCAGCGGTAAGCCCGTAAGGTGCCGTCCATGAAGGCGACGTAAAGGCTGCCACCGTCGGCCAGCGGAGTAGCCTGCACGCCCTGGGCTTCGCGCTGCGACCAGACTGAGCGCCCACTGTGCAGACCCAGCGCAGACAGCTCGCCCAACTCGGAAGCGAGGTAGACGTAAGAGCCGCTGATAACCGGGCTGGCCGTGACCCGTCCTCCGAGTTGGTGCATCCAAATGTCGTCGCCGCCGGCCAAAGTCAGCGCCCGCACTTGGCCGCCCCAGCCCGCCACCACCACCACGTCTTCTTGCACGGCGGGCGCGGCCCACACCTCATCTTCGAGGTCGTAGCTCCACAGCACCGCGTCACTGGCCAAAGCCGCCCGGCCCGCTTTGATCTGAAGGTGCAGGGCGTGAACTTCGCCTTTCCAGGTCGCCACGATCAAGGCCGCTTCGCCTCTTCCCAGTGGGCTCAGCGCCGGCGTGGCGTGGGTGACGCCCACTTCGACTTTCCAGAGTTGACTGCCGGTCAGGGCGTCGAGGGCGTGGAGCCAGCCGTTTTCGTCAGCAATCAGGGCCGCGCCGCCCCAGATCAGCGGTGAGGCGGCGATGGGGCCGTCGGTGCGGTAGGCCCAGGCCAGCTCACCGGTTTGGGCGTTGACGGCGTGTAAGTGCCCGTCGCGTGAGGTGACCAGCACCCGATCGCCCCAGAGGGTCGGTGCGCCGGTCAGCTCGGCGCGGGTTTGGTGCGTCCAAATCAGACTGCCGTCTAAGCTGGCTCGCCGCAGCGCTCCGTCCCACGCGCCGTAGATCACGCCGTTGCCGAGCAAAGTGGCGGGGGCAGTCACTTCGTCGTTTGCGCCGAGGGTAGCGTGAAGATCACCGCTGCTGCTGACCAGAGCCAGTTGGCCGCTGCGGGTGCCGACGGCCAGCAGGCCCTGATGCCCCACCACCGCCGAGGGCCAGGTCACTTCGCCGGGCAAGCTGATGTTCCAGCGCTCGCGCAGTTCGCTCGGCCAAGCTGGGCCGCCGAGGTGTACGCCGCTGCGGCTGCGGCCTCCCCGGTACTGTGCGGACGCTCCGGCGCGGGCCTCAAAACGGGCCTGTACCCACAACTCGGCCAGAGCGCGGGCGTGGGGCGGGCGGTTCTCGGGCTTTTTGGCCAGCAGGTGCAGCAAAATCGTTGCCACGTGGTCGGGTATGGCCGGATTGAGTTCGCGTGGATCGGGCACGTGCTCATAGACATGCTGAAACAGCACGCTCTGGTCATTGTCGCCCACGAACGGCGGCGAGCCGCAGGCCACCCGGTAAAGCACTGCGCCCAGCGCGTAAAGGTCGCTGCTCGGCCCCACACCGCTGCCGCGTGCTTGCTCGGGGGCCATGTACTGCGGCGTGCCCAGCGTCACTCCGCTGCGGGTCAGGTGGCGGGTGTGTTCGCTCATCGAAACCAGCCCGAAATCCATGATGCGCGGCAAGCCGTCTGCGCCGAGCAGCACATTGCCCGGCGTCAGGTCGCGGTGAACCAGCCCCTCGTCGTGAATATGCGCCAGCGCTTTCGAAACAAAGGCGGCGGCTGTCAAGAAGCGCTCCAAGCTGCCCGGCGCGTCTTCCAGCGGGCCGAGGAGGCTGATCGGGCCGCCGGTCAGCAGCGGCATGGTAAAAAAGTCGCGCCCGAGATCTTGTCCCAGGTCGTGAATGGCCACCACGCCGGGGTGTGAGAGCCGCGCCAGTATCCTGACTTCGCGCAAAAACCGCTCCCGGTCTAGAAAGTGGACTTGTTCGTGCAGCACTTTGAGGGCCACGTCGCGCCCGAGGTGCAAATCGGTGGCGCGGTACACCAAAGCGCTGCCGCCCTCGCCGATCATTTCGTGCAGCAAATAACGTCCAGTTAGAGTTTGGCCTGCGCTCAGCGGCATAGGGGCCGAGTCTAGCTTGTTCGGGAGAGAAGTGGGCGCTCTGAACTCAGAATGTAATAAGGCACACTCTGTCAGGAAAGTCGGTGTCGGCAGCGCGGTTTTTCACAGTCCCCAGCTTGAAGGCTCAGGGTGTCCAGATCTCAGTCGTCGCGCAGATCGTTGGCGTCGAGCAGTGCCCGGTATTCATCTATCGGCTCACCGTCGCCCAGTTCTTTGGCAATTTTTTCGATGGCCAGCCGCACCACTTCGCTCTTAGAAATCAGGCGCTCAGGGCTGGAGAGTTCATAGGCGGTTTTGGTCAGCAAAGCGTCTTGCTCCTCGCTGATGACCACTTGTAACCGCTTGCGTTCCTTTTTGGGCATTGATACTCCTGAGCTGGGGGCTGATCTCCCACGCACCTTCGGCTCTGAGCCTAGCATGTTCGCCCTCACCTGCTCAATATGCACAAAAGCCTACAGATGAGTGTGGTTGCGCTGCGCGTGTCGGCAACCTTGAGTGAGAGGCGGCTGGCGTTTGAGGTGGCTGGCATTTACGGCGCTGGCCTACGCTCTGCCTACGCTTCCTCGGTAAGGTGAGGTCAGAGAAACACGCTCAATAAGCAAACACCTTGCGGAGGTGCCCTATGCCTAGACCGATTTTTCCTTTTTTGGTGCTGACATCAAGTCTCTTGTCAGGCTGGGCTGCTGCCCAGAGCGCCACCAACATTCAACTGATTTTGGACGCCTCGGGCAGTATGTCGGGCAAACTGCCGGACGGCCAAACCCGCATCGCTTCGGCTCAATCCACCTTGACCCAGTTTCTCTCGGGCCTCAACGCCGATTCCGGCTTGAATGTGGGGATGCGGATTTACGGCGCGGGCCTCAAAGCGGGCCAGCAGTGCGAAGACTCGGTACTCGTGACGCCGATGAAGGGCTTTGACAAAACGGCCCTGCAAGCGCAGGTCAACGCCGCCAAGCCTAAAGGTGCTACTCCGATTGTGTATTCGCTGATGCAAGCGGCTGCCGATTTTCCGAAAGACAACAGCCAAAAAGTCATTGTTTTGGTGACGGACGGTGAAGAGTCCTGCGGCGGCAAGCTCAATGATGCCGTGGCCCTCTTCAAAAAACTGGGCATTGACGTAGATGTCCGCATCATCGGCATTGACCTCAACGAAAAGGCCCGCAAGAGTTTTGAATGTGTAGGAACTTTCGAAAATGCCCGCAGTGGCAGGGAACTCGGTGAGGCACTGAACCGCGCGACGGCCAGCGCTCAAACGGGCAAGTACGCTGTCTCAGGCCCTAAAACTGCTGGAGCAGGCAGCAACATTGCCATCAAGTGGACGGGGCCGAATAACGAGGGCGATTACGTGACTATCGTGCCTAAGGGTGCGCCCATCGGTCAATACAAGGATTACTTTTACACTAAAAATGGCAATCCGGGCAGCCTTACTGTGCCGCTCGTTGCGGGTGAATACGAGCTGCGCTACTCCAGCGAAAAGGCC
>NZ_VKDB01000025.1 GCF_007280555.1 Deinococcus detaillensis
AGCGCCTACTGTGCCAGTCAACCCAGCGCCTACTGTGCCAGTCAATCCTGCTCCTGTGCCCAGTCCCAACCAGCTCTCAGCTGTTGGCGTCTGGAAGGGCAGTTTCTACAGCTCGCGGGCACTGAACAATCCCAACCCATTTACGCTGACCGTTACCGGACAAGACAGCGCGGGTAACTTCACCGGGAAGGTGAACAATGCGGCGCTGGGACCATTCAGTTTGAATGTCACCGGCAAAATCAACGGCAATCAGATCACCCTGAACTATCAGACCAACATGGCCGTATGTGATGGAGCTTTCACTCAGGAAAATGGCAAGACCCGCTATCAGGCCGATTGCCTGACCCGTGACGGCAATGGCCCGCAGAGCAGCAATTTCTTGGATATGACCCGGCAGTAATTGGCGGCGAAATCAGAACCAGTCGCTGAGGACTCGCTGACCTAGCAGAGACTATTTCTCCTCAAATCAAATGCAGTAGCGCGTGGCGTGCCCGCCGCACTTTCACCTCGCGCTGCGCTTCAAACTCATACGGCTCGTTCATCAGAAACCAGTACAAATCATGCAAATAACTGTGGGCAAGATACGCCCGGAAGCGGGTGAGTGAACTCATATCGGGCGGCACCAGCTCCAGCGCCGCCGCGAGGCTTTCGGGTCTGGACAGCAAATCTAGCGTGCCGGTTTTGAGGAGGGCCAGATCGCGCATCGGGTCGTCCCAAGCGGCTTTTGTCCAGTCGATCACCAAAACTTCGCCCGTCGCGTCGTTGATCAAAATGTTGTCTTGCCACAAATCGAGGTGGCAAAATGCGGCGGGCACGTCCAGCGCCCCCCGGAAGAGCGGTTCTTCAATGGCCTCAAACAAATCGTCGAGCGGATAGGGCGCGAGGGCGCTGCGAAATCGCTTGAGCCGCTCGCTCAGCCTGGGCAAGTCCACCTGGCCGCGCCGCTCGGCGTGCAGAGCCTCCAGAATTTGGCGCACCCTCGGCAGGGCGCGGGGCACGTCCGCCTCAGAGAGCGGGTGGCCGTCAAAACGCGGCATCACCAGCACTTCCACGCCGTCGGTTTCGTGCACGTCCAGCACCCACTGGCCCATGTCGGCGCGGCGCATGTTGGCGGCCTCGGTGCGGTGTTCGCCTTTGTGGTTGCGGTAGATCTTCAGCACCCGCTCGCGGCTGGCGTCGGTGTACACCCGGCTCTGCATGCCAAAGTCCAGCGGCGTCAGCGGGCCGTAGAGCCGTTCTAAGTTGGGAAATAAACTGACCCGCTGCACGGCGCACATCATAGCGGGAAGCGGAGCGTGGGAAGCGGGGCATTGATCTTTTTTGCTGCCGCCGCCGCTTTAATTAATGTACGCCGCGTTCCAACAGGCCCACTAATCTAGGATCGAGCGCTTTTCCAGCTTGGCCGCGCAGCACTTCGAGGTCGCCGGTTCTGACATAGGTATTGGCGACGGCCAAAATGCGGGCGTACAGCGGAATATCTTCGCCGCTGAGTTTATCGGGCGTGCCCTGGCCGTCCCAGCGCTCATGGTGGTGCCGGATGGCGAGCTGGGCCTGACTTAAGCTGCCCACCCCGTGCAAGACGTTGGCGCTGACCAGGGCGTGGTTTTCTTCACCGTGCAGTTTGCCGACATCGTGCAGGGTGGCGGCAAACCAGACTTCATCCAGTTCGCGCTCGGCCAGTCCCAGCGTGCGTCCCAGTTGCAAAGCCACTTGCGCCACCGCTTCGGCGTGTCCCACCGAATCGAAGTCGAGGCTCTCGCTCATCTCGGCCACCGCTGCGGCCACCGTGCGGGCAGTGCTGCGGGCTTCTTCACGTGAGTCCATCAGGCCGAGCAGCATCCCTACGGTGCTGCTGAGTTTCTGGGCGCTGTCTTGCTGTTCCTGAGTAAAGCCGCTTCCCACCCGGTCAAGCACCAGTGCGCCGAGGTTGCGCCCCTTATCTGCCAGCGGCAGCACCAAAGAAGCGCTGACCTGATTCATGCCCGCTTCGTCAAATTGAGGGTGGAGCATTTCGTCATTCATGGCGTAGAGGTCGCTGGAACCATTGGTGATCAGGCGCGGGCGGGCCGCTGTCCACGGGCCGGACAAGCTCAGGCCCACCAAGCGGCGCGGGTAGAGCAGCACCGCCACCACCCGGTCTTGGCCGCGCCGCAGCACTCCGTAACCCTTCACGTCGCCGCCGACCCGCGCCGCGAGCTGCGAAAGCGCACTTTCAAGCAGGCCTTCGGGCGTGGGGCGGGAGAGCAGTTCAGCAAGGAGCTTGCCCGCTTCCGGCTCCTGGTACACGCTCAGCGTTCCGGCGAGAGCGGGAGAAGCCAGCTCCACCGCAGCCGCTTGCTCGGCGCTTTGGGAAGCGGGGGATGGCTGCGGGCGCGGACGTCTAAACATGCTCCAAGTATAAAAGCCCCATCATTCAAACTCCTGACAGCAGGGGTACACCCTTTGGTGCGCGGCGGTGATCTCTACCGTGCTGTTCGGCACGCTCGGTACCCGTCACTTGGCGCTAGAGTCAGCCATGAAGTTCTCGCCTTGGCCCGCCGTTTTGCTCATTATTGCTGGAGCGGCTTACTTTGTGCCGCAGGCCGATCCCAGCGCAGGCCGTTTTGGGAGCGGCTTTGACAGCTCAAGCAGCGCCGCGACGCCCACCCTGCGTGATCCCTTATCACCGGCGACCCGCGACCTATTCAGCAAATCGCGTCCAGCCACTGTGCAAATCGAGCAGCTTGGCCCTTCGGAAAATGGAGGCGTGCAGGGCGGCCTCGGCACCGGATTCCTGATTTCGGGTGACGGGCAGGTCATGACCGCTTATCACGTGGTAGATGGCGCACAGCTTATCCGGGTCAAGACGCTGAGCGGGCAGGTCTACCGCGCCCGTGTGACGGCTTTCGACAACGCGGCGGACGTGGCGCTGCTCAAGATCGACACCCGCAGTGCATTGCCCTTTTTACCGCTGGCCAGCCGCGAAGCCAAAATCGGTGAGGGGGTATTGGCCATCGGCAACAGTGGCGGCGACTTTTTGCAGGCCCGTGTCGGCCGGCTGCTGCGGCTCGGAGCGCGGGCGGGCCAAGCTGATTTCCCCCAAAACACTTTTGAGATGAGCGCCCCGCTCGCGCCCGGTGACAGCGGCGGCCCGATCCTGAACGCCAGCGGCGAAGTGATGGGCGTGGTCAGCTACGTGCGGGTCAATGACGAGGGCAAAACCCTGACCTCTTACGCCGTACCTGTCGAGGAGTCGGGCAAACTGGTTCAGGCGCTGGAAGCCGGAGAAAAGCGCGACGTTCCGGCGATTGGCCTGCGCTTTGACGGCCAGCATGACGGCCTGACCAGCCCTTCCGGCGGGGTGGTGGCCGAAGTGGTGGCGGGCAGCCCAGCGGCAGCGGCGGGACTGCGTGGATCGAGTTACGACAGCCAAGACCAACTCAGCCAACTCGGCGACACCATCACGGCGGTCAACGGCATCCGGACACGCAGCAGCAACGACGTGATTTTTGAAATCCGCCGCCGCCAAGTCGGTGACACCGTCAAGCTGACGCTCAGCCGCAAAGCCCAGAGCCGCGAAGTCAGCGTGCCGCTGGTGGCCAAGGGGAGCATCAATTACAACCAGTGAGATTGGGGGGAAGCGGTTGATCCCGGTTCAGCGCCGCCGACGCTTGTTGATTTCCAGCAGCACCGGAATAAAGGAAAGCACCAAGATCACGCCGACAATCACCAGAATGTATTTGTCCAGCACGTCTTTGGGAATGATCTTGCCCAGAAAATAACCGGCCAGCGGGACGCTCGTTCCCCACAGCACCGCGCCGATGGCGTTGGAGATCATAAAAGTGCGCGGGTTCATTTGAATGGTTCCGGCCAGCGTGGGCAGCAGCGTGCGGATGATCGGCACGAAGCGGGCCAGCACTAAAGCCTGATTGCCGCGCTCGTCAAAATACTCGCGGGCCTGCTCGACGTATTCGGGCTTGAGAAACTTGACGCGGGCAAACACGGCGGGGCCAAAGCGGCGGCCAATGAAGTAGCCCGACAGATTGCCCAGAAACGCGGCCACGATCACCAGCACGATGATTTCAACGATGCCGAGGTCGCCCCGCGCTGCAAACAGGCCTGCCGTAATCAGCAAGCTGTCGCCGGGTAAAAAGAAACCGAGCAGCAGGCCCGTTTCGGCAAAGATAATCAGGGCGAGGCCCACATAAGAAAAGGTGGCGAGCAGGTATTCAGGACTGAGCATTGGGTCAGTGTAGCCCGCCGCTTAAAGACCTTTCGTCAGCCGAAAGTAAAGGGGCGGGCTGATGCCCCTCCGTGCTGCCCTTAAACCCGAGTCAGATCCTTGGGCAGCGGCAAGAACTCAATCTCTGGGTGCTGGGTCTGGGTGTAGTCCAGATCATAGGGACTCCTGAACAGCATCACCGGACGTCCTTGATCGTCTTCGACGTGGCGGGCGAAACGGGCCACCGAGGCCGTGTCACCCGCCAGCCAGCGCACCAACTCGTAACTGGTGACGTGCATTTCCACTTCGACGTTGTATTCCTCGAGAAGGCGGGCCTGAAAAACCTCAAATTGCAGCGGCCCCACCGCGCCCAAATACGGGTCACGCGCTCCGTCGGTGGGGTAAAAGACCTGCACCACGCCTTCTTCGGTGAGCTGGGTCAGCCCTTTCATAAAGGTCTTGCGCTTGCCCACGTCGCGCAGAGAAATGGTGGCAAACGTTTCGGGCGTGAAGCGGGGAAAGCTGGGCAGTTGCAGTTTGCCGTCTAAGCTGATCACGTCGCCAATTTGAAAGACGCCCGGATTGACCAGGCCCACGATGTCGCCCGGATAAGCGTCGTCCACTTTTTCACGGTCTTGGGCAAACAGGGTATGCGCCTGCGAGAGCCGCAACTTGCGCCCGGTGCGGGTGTGCGTTACGTCCATGCCGCGCTCGAAATGACCGCTCATCACCCGCATGTAAGCGGTGCGGTCACGGTGGGCCTTGCTCATGTTGGCCTGCAATTTAAAGATAAAACCGGCAAATGGCGCTTCGGGGTCGCGCTCACCGAGGTTGGTTTCGACTGGGCCGGGCGGGGGCGCGAGTTCCACGAAGCGGCTCAGAAAGTGCTCCACGCCGAAATTGTTCATGGCGCTGCCGAAAAAGACGGGGGTCAGTTCGCCTTTGAGGAAGGCATTCTGGTCAAATTCGCCCATCGCTCCCTCGATCAGTTCCACGTCCTGAATCAGTTTGGCGGCGAGGTCGGGACCGACCAGTTGGCGCAGTTCCGGGTCATGCAGTCCGGCGACCTGCACCGGGGCACGCTGTTTGCCGCGTGCGGTGCGCTCGAACACCAAGACTTGCTTGCTCTGCAAATCGTAGACGCCCTTGAAATCGGGGCCGTCACCAATCGGCCAGGTCAGCGGAATGGCGGTGATGCCCAGCGTGCTCTCGACTTGCTCGATCAGCTCGAACGGATCGACGGCGGGCCGATCCATCTTGTTGATAAAAGTCAGAATCGGAATGCCCCGGTTGCGGCACACCGCGAACAGCTTTTCGGTCTGGGCCTGCACGCCTCTGGCCGCGTCCAGCACCATCAGGGCCGAGTCGGCGGCGGTCAGGGTGCGGTAGGTGTCCTCGCTGAAATCCTGATGTCCGGGGGTATCGAGCAGGTTGATGTGGCGGCCTTCATATTCAAAGGTCAGCGCCGAACTGGAAATGGAAATGCCGCGCTGCTGCTCGATGCTCATCCAATCGGAAGTGGTGTGGCGCATGCCTTCGCGGGCGGTGACACTGCCGGCCTGCTGAATCGCGCCTCCGTAGAGCAGCAGTTTTTCGGTGATGGTGGTTTTACCGGCGTCGGGGTGAGAAATGATGGCAAAGGTGCGGCGGCGCTCGATTTCGCGCTCGAGGTGGGGACTGGTCATAAAGGCTCCGGCGGGCGCGGTATGGCGGCAGCGGCCCGTAGTAAGGGAAAATTTTGGGTAAAGCGTCGGTTCAGTTTCTACGACTCAGGGCCGCAACGTCGTTCAGGCGTCGTCAGGGTGGCGTGAGGAGAAACATCATTTGGATATTATACCGCGTTTGGAGAAAGAGAAAAAGCCCCCAGCGCCGCGTCCAAGGTGCCCAGCCTTGCCCGCACCAACTTGGCCGGATCGCGGTTGTATCCGCCCGCCATCAGCGACACCAGCGGGGTTTTGCTGCTCGCTGCCCAGCCGTAGACCCGCTCGTCCCGCGCCCGCAGACCGTCCAAGCTCAGCGCCAGCCGCCCGAGTTGGTCGCCTTCCAGCACGTCCGCGCCTGCCAGATAAAAAACCAACTCAGGCTCAAACGCTTGCACGGCGGGCATTACGGTGTCTTCAAGTGCCGCCAGATACTCGGCGTCGCCCGCGCCATCGGGCAATCCCACGTCCAGATCGCTGCGTTCTTTGTTGAACGGGTAATTGTGGTCGGCGTGAACGCTGAGGGTGAAAGCCCGCGCCTCACTGCCCAGCATCGCCGCCGTGCCGTTGCCCTGATGCACGTCGAGGTCGAGCACCAAGACTTTGGAGAGTAGTCCAGCGTCCAGCAGATGCCGGGTGATGATCGCCACATCGTTGAGAAACGAAAAACCCTCGGCGTGATCGACGTAAGCGTGGTGGGTTCCGCCGCCCAAGCTGAGGCCGAGGCCGCTGCTCAGCGCGTCCCAGGTGGCGCTCAGCGTTGCGCCGCATGACGCCCGACTGCGCTCCACAACTGCGGTATCCCACGCAAAGCCCAGTGCCCGCTCCTCTTGCCGCGTGACTTCGCCGCGTCGCCAGCGCTGCAAATAAGCGGGGTCGTGCGCCCACTCTGCGAGTGCCCAAGGCAGGGGAGGCGCTTCCAGCAGCGGTAAACGCTCGGCGGCTTGTGCGAGGAGTTGCAGCAAAAATTCACGCGGCAAAAACTGGCGGCGCGGTGGGGGAGACTGGCGGTAAGCGGCGTTGAGGAAGGGAGTAAAGACGCGGGGCACGTGGGTAGTTTAGGGGCTGAGTTGAGATAACCTATCCCCATGACTCCGCGCCAACTTCACCTTATCGGCTGGTCATTGGTGGCTCTCATTGCGGCCCTACTACTGGTCGGTGCGCTGGCGGGGTGGCAGTGGTGGATGACCGGGATTGTAGCTCCGCTTGGAGGCGTTGCCGGTGGAATTCTTGGCACAGTGAGACGGCGTAACGAGAAGCGGTAAAAGCGCGGAGCACGCTGGTAGTTTAGGGGCTACAACTCAGTCGGCGCTGTGCACCTTCATCAACTCGGCAGTGGTCCGCTCGTGCTCTGAGCCGCTGAGCGCCAACTCACGCTGCACGTTGGCCCTGTCTGCCGCCGTTTTGTTTTGGCTGAGCTTATATTTGCCTTCCAGCTTGCCGACCCGCAGCTCAAAGGTCACCACGCCCGCCAACATGCGCCGCTCGAGGTCAGCGGGAATGGGGGCCATACCGGGCGTGTGCTGCTCCACCAGGCCGTAAGCGATGCGCCGGGTGGCCTCGCCTGCGACCACTTGGGCCTGCCCGTAGGCGTGAACCGCCGCGTAATTCCAGGTCGGCACGTTCGGGCGGCTTTCGTACCACGCCGGATCAATCAGGGCGTGTGGCCCCTGGAAAATAACCAAACTGTCGGCTTCTCCGAAGTGCTGCCACTGCGGATTGGCCCGCGCCAGGTGGGAGCGCAAATAAAGTGCTTCGCTGCCGTCTGCGCTTTGCTCCGATTCGATCAGCAGCGGAATGTGCGAGGCAAACGGCACGCCGCCCGGAGCCGTGATGAGGGTGGCAAAGCTGTGCGCCCGCATAAACCGCAGCAACTCAGCTTGATCGGTGAGGCGAAAGTGAGCGGGGGAGTACATGCGGGCAGTTTAGCGGCCCCAATAGACCAAGTGCGCTCTAAGCCGCTTGGCCTACCTCCGTCCACTCCGCGCTAAACTCCCCTTGACCCGCTCAAGGTTCTTGAGGTCTGGCTTTCCTTCCCGCCGCCGCCGAGGTTTGATGAATGAACAGCGCCCGCCAGTAAGTCCAGTTAGATTCAGAGCAATCTAAACGCCTTGCTGCTGCCTTGCCAATGGGCGGGAACGCGCTGATCACAACCAATACCGGGGGAAGTATGCTTGCCCGTTTACATCACGTTGCTCGCAGTTACGGCGACCAAACCATTTTTGACGACGTTTCCTTAGACCTCCGGCCCGCCGAGCGCCTCGCCCTGATCGGTGAAAATGGCAGCGGTAAAACCACTTTGCTGCGCTTGATCGCCGGACTCGATGCCCCCGACAGCGGCCAAGTGGAGCGACTGGGCAGCGTGGCGTACTTGCCTCAGCACGCGCCCCAGCACGGCGGCAAAGTGCTAGACGCCGTGACTCCACCCGAACTGCTGGAAGCTTTGTGCGTCCTAAACGCCGCCAGCGCTGATCTCGGCGACCCCACGCCCGATCATCTTCGCACCTTCAGCGCCGCCGAAGAACGTTACCGCAGCGCGGGTGGCTACGACTTTGAAACGCGGGCCAAGGCTGTGCTGGCAGGTCTCGACCTTGATCCGCAGGCGGCAGTGGGCCAACTCTCGGGTGGCCAGGCGCGGCGGGTGCTGCTGGCCCGTCTGCTGCTCTCGCCCGCCGAGTTGTACCTGCTCGACGAACCCACCAACCACCTCGACGAAGCCTCAGTGCGCTGGCTGGAAGACTGGATTGCCCGCAGCCGCGCCGCGTTTGTGCTGGCCTCGCATGACCGCGCTTTTTTGGACGCGGTGAGCACCCATACTGCCGAGCTGGAACGCGGGCGGCTCACCTTCTACCCGGCGGCATATTCGGCAGCTACGAAACTCAAAGCCACCTTGCGGGACGCCCAAGACCGCGCCCACACGGCGACCCGCAGGCAGCAGGCGGCGCTTGCAACGGAAGCCGCCCGCCGTCAGAGCAAGGCCCGCAGCGCTGGAAGCTACAACCCCAAACGCGCCGCTGACAGCGACAAATTGCTGGCCAAAGGCAAAGCTCAAAACGCCCAGAACGTCAGTGCGGCCCGTGCCAAAGCGCTAGAAAAACGGGCTGAGCGCTTGGTGGTGCCTGACAAGCCTTACGACGACCACCGTCTGATCACCCTTGACTTGCCCGCCGCATCAACTGGCCCCAGTGAAGTGCTGACCGTGCGCGACTTGGCGGTTCGGCGGGGCAGCTTCACGGTGCTGGAAAACGTCAACTTGGATGTCCGGCGCGGCGATAAGATTGCTCTGACGGGGCCAAATGGCGGCGGCAAAAGCACGCTGCTCCGCGCCATTTTGGGTCAATTGCCTTGTCGCGGCACGGTGCGGCTGGGCGCGGGTCTGCACCTCTACTTCGCGGGGCAGAGCGGTGAGGAGCTGTCTAACTTATCCACTCTCAAAGACGCTTTATTGGACGCCAACCCGCTGCTGACGCCGCATCAACTTTACGAAATCGCTGCTCAAGTCGGCTTACCGCCGGAGCCGTCGTTCCGGCTGGCCAACCTCTCGGGTGGGCAGCGCACCCGCCTGAGTTTGGCACGGCTGGGCGTGACCCGCGCCAGTCTGCTGGTGCTGGACGAGCCCACCAATCACCTCGACATCAAGGCCATTGAAGCGCTGGAAGACTTGCTGCGCCGCTTTTCCGGCACGCTGCTGCTGGCGACGCATGACCGCCACCTGCGCCAGCAAGTCGCCACGCGGGTCTGGGAAGTCGGTGGGGGAGGAGTGTGGGAGGGATAATGAAGGCGATGGAACACATACAACTCCGCCCACTGCGTCCCGGCGATGAAGAAGCCGCTGTGCGCTGGGGAGCCGACGAAGAATTTTGCCGCGCGGCTGACTGGCCGGTGGGACTCGCGCCAGATCATATCCGCGAACACTGGATTGACATGACTGATGGACGCAGTGAACTTCATCCGCACTTTCTGCGTTTGGGTATTACCCTAAGCGGCGCATTGATCGGCCATGTCGATCTGGCCTACCTCACCCCAGTGTCCGGTGAATTCGGTATCGGCATCGAGCGCCCGCGCTGGCGGCAGGGCGTCGGGTTGGCAGCGGGCAAGTTACTCCTCAGGCACGCCTTTGAGGTTCTCAAGCTGGAAGAAGTCACCGCCATCGTTCACGCGCCCAACTTGCCCTCACACGCGCTGATGCTGCGGCTGGGCTTTGTGGAAGAAGGTGAGTCTGAACCGGAGGAGTATCAGGGCGAAACGGTGCCGGTGACGCGGTATCTGATCAGGGCGAGGTGAGCTTCATCTCACACCAAAATCTGCGCTGCCCACCCCTAGCTGGTGCCTCGCTCACCTGAAAGCCGCTGCGCCGATAAAACCCAACCGATTCGTCGTCTGTTTCTGCGACTAATTTCTGGAGTTGGAGATGGTCAGCAACAGCGTGGAGAAGGTCACGCCCGTAGCCTCTTGCGGTCTGTTCAGGCGACGTGCCGATGTGCAGTATTTCAGCTTCCATCTTGTTCACAGCCAGCCCCACCGCGCTGACAGGTTCGCCGCAAATGTTCCAAGTAAAAATGCGCCTTGCCGGATCGGTCTGGTAAGTCTTCAGCGTGAGGACGGTGCGTTCGGGGTCGGGAAACATGGCGCGGGTCAGCAGCGCCGCGACGTTGGGTGTAAGTGAAAACGCAGGCTGAAGCATGAGTCAGCAGTCTACTGGGGCGAAACGGTGACGGTGACGCGGTGGCTGGTCAAGCGGAAGAACTACTCTCCGCGAGAGTGTAAAACATACGCCCACACCCCTTCCAATTTCCCATAAGCCGTTGGGAAGGAGGCTCCGACCTCATACACGCGCTGCCCGCAACTTCTCCTCGTCCACCTGATGCTCTCTCAGCGCGGCCACGTCCAGCCAGCCGTCCTTAAATTCAATCGGCAAGTTGAGCAAGTCGCTTTGGAGCTTGAGCACAAAACTCAGCTCGCACGGCTCGGTCACGCCGTCCTGGGTGCTGAGCAGCGCGGCGTGGAGCGTGCCGAGGCCGCTGCTGGCCTGCGAGCCGATCATCACGCTCTTGCCGGCCTGCTGAGCGCGGCGCAGCATTGCCAGCCCGTCGGTAAAGCCGTTGCGGGCGGTTTTGATGTTCAGAATGTCGAAGGTGTCGAAGTCCAGCTCGCGCTCCAAATCTAAGGGCGTAAAGCACGAATCGTCGGCCACCAGCGGCAGCGCCCCGCTCGATTTGAGCTGGGCGCGGGCGCGAATCTGGCGCACCGGTAGCGGTTCTTCCACGTACGTCAATCCCGCTTCGCGCATGGCGGCGAGGGCGGCGGGCGCGATTTCGGGCGTCAGGGTTTCGTTGCTGTCGGCGTAGAGCTGAACTTCACTGCCGAATTCAAAGCGCAGCGCTTCGATCACCTCCAAGTCGCGGGCGTGCTGGCGGCCCACTTTGACTTTCAGCACCCGCACACCCTGCTCCACCACCCGGCGGGCTTCATCCAGCATCTCGGTGGGCGCGGCGATGCCCAGAATAAACGAGGCCCGCACCAAGGTACTTGGCCCCAGCAGCGCGTCAAAGAGGCTTTGCCCCCGCGCCTTCTGGCGGGCGTCCCACAGCGCCATGTCCAGCGCTCCGCGTGCCGTCAGGTTTTGGGCCACGCTGTTGCGGGCGGCGTTCAGCGCGGCTTCGTCGTCGATGCTCAGGCCCACCAATGCGGCTTCAAGGTGGCTCAGAATGCCCACGATGCTGGCCACCGTTTCGCCGTAAATAGTCGGGCGCGGCGGCGCTTCGGCCTCACCCAGCGTGCCGTCATCGAGGTGCACCCGCACCAAGACGTGTTCGGCGGCGCTCAGGCGGCTGTGTGCGCCCCACGCCAGCACCCCGTGCAGCGGCAAGCGGTAGGGAATGGCTTCCAGCCGCACGATCTTGGGGCCGCCCACCTCCAAATGGGTCATAGCCAATGCTCCACGCGCCGCGCCACTTCACTTGGGGCCAGCGCCGCCGTATCGAGGTCGAGTACCCGCTCAGGCGGCAGCGTCAGTAAAAAGGCGTGGGCGGCTGCTGGATCATAGTTTTGGCGCTCGCTCAGCACGATTTTGGTTTTGGCCAGAATGTCGGCTGGGGCGTGGCCCTGACTTTGCAAGGCGGCGAGTTTGCTGAGTTCGGCGGGCGTGAACACCTGAGCCGCGCCCCTGAGGGCTGCCAGTTCGCTGCTGAGATCATGGCTGACCGCTTCTGGTTTCACCGCGTCGAAAGCGTCGCCCCGCCCGAGCAGTCGGCGCACCCGCAGGGGGTCGGGCGCGTGCAGGTGAATAAAGCGCCACGCTGCAAACGCCTCAGCGGCGTAGCGCACTTCGTCTAGGCCCCGCAGACCGTCAAACACCAAGCGCTCTCCCTCTTCCGGCAAAGCCCGCAGCGTGCCGAGGGCCTGCGCCATGCCGCCGGGGTGGGTTTGGCGGTAGCGGGCGGTCAGGGCAAAGCGCTCTTGCCTGTCGGTCACGGCGTGGCCCGCCAGCGGCTCGATCATCACCGCGTCGGTGACTTCGCGGCGGTCAGGCAGTACCCGCAGCCCTGTCGCGCTCAGGGCGCTCAGGGCGGTGCTTTTGCCCACCCCCGTCACGCCCACCAGGAGGGTCAGCGGCAAAGCGGAGAGCGGCTCGGCTCCGGCAGGCGGCGTTTGGTGGGGCAGCCACAGTCCACTGAGGGCCGGCGAGGAAAAAGGCAACGTCATGGCCCGCAGTCTAGCGGCCCGCGCCGCACGTGGCCTCACTCAACCCGCTTGAGTGCGCGTGGGCTTGGCTAAAGATTTGAGCAAGGCTAACCCAAGTGGACATAAGCACTCCGCCCCGTCAGTTCTCGCCTGAGCCCACTAGACTTCTGGTCAAGACTGTCTTTACACCGCGCTGAAGAAGTCAACCGTGTTGTTCTCAGGATTTTTTGTCTTTAGCCGTCAAGGAGACGTTATGGCCCGGCTCAACGGTAACAAATTCAGCGGTGGTGGTATTTGGATCACCGCTCTGATTGTAATTTTGGTGTTGCTCTACTTGCTTTACCGCTTCTACTTGCAGCCCAATGGTTTACTCGATTTAGGATTTTGAGACTCAACTCGCGCCTTCAAAATAAATTCAGGATTGAGAATTAAGGAGATTATTTCATGATTAAAGGTAAAGACTTGGTCGGACGCAGTGTGGTTTCTTTAAGCAGCGGGCATCAGATCGATAAAGTGCACGACTTGGTGTTCGACCATGATGCCAATCAAATCCTGGCGCTGCTGGTCGATGAGGGCGGCTGGTTCAGGGCCGCCAAAGTGGTGCCGTTTGAGGCGGTTCGCAGCATCGGTGAAGACGCCGTGATGATTGACGACGAAAACAGCGTCATCAGCGCCCGCGACGACTCACGCATCGCCGATTTGCTCGACACCAAAGTGGGCCTCGTCGGCACGCGGCTCCTGACCAGCGGAGGCCGCGAACTCGGCAAAATCGCCGACGTGTACTTTGAGCCGACCAGCGGCAAAGTGGTGGGCTACGAAGCGACGGGCGGTTTGTTTTCTGATTTGTCGAGTGGCCGCACCTTCGTGCCTGCGCCGGAAAGCATCAGCATTGGAGACAACGCTGCGATTGTGCCGGAGTCGGTGGCCGCCGCAATGGAAGAACAGGAAGCGGGCGGGCTGCAAGGGGCGTTTAGCAACGTCAGCGACAACGTCAAGCAGAGTTACGAGAATTTGTCGACGGCCACCAAGTCGCGTCAAAAAGAATTCGTGATTGGTAAGCAGGCCGGAAGCGAGGTGGCCACCGAGGAAGGTTTGGTCATCGTCCAGAAGGGTGAAACCATCACCACCGCGCAGGCCGACCACGCCGAGGAGCTGGGCCTGCTCGGTTCACTGGTGGGTGCAGCGACCGGCGGCAGTATGCAGGCGGCTTACAGCAGCGCGGCCAGCAACGTGCAGGGCCGAGTGGACGACTTGAGCGACGCCTCGCAGGAAAGCCAGATGCAGTACGTGATCGGCAAAACGGCGGGCAACGACGTGGTGGCCGGAGGAACGCCGACAGAAGGTGCGGCGCTCAGCACCGTCATTGTCAGCAAAGGTCAAGTCATCACCGAGCAGCAAGCTGAGAGTGCCCGCGAGCACGGCGTTCTTGGCCAATTGGTCGCGGCGGCCACCAGTGGGAGTATGCAAACGGTTTACAGCAGCGCGTCGAGCAACTTGCAAAGCCGCGTCGAGGACTTGAGCAGCGCCAGCCGTGAGCGCCAAGTGGAATATGTGCTGGGCAAAGTGGCCGGAAGCGACGTTCACGGCGACGACGACACGGTGATCGTTTTGAAGGGCCAGACCATCACGCCGATGGCGGTGCAGAGCGCCGAGAGCAAAAACGCGCTGGGCAGCTTGGTGGCCTCGGCTACAGCGGGCAACCTGCAAGGCGGTATGCAGCGCCTGAGCGGCTCTTACGTGAGAGGCCAGACGGCAGAGAGCGCCCCAGTAACAGGCGCTCCCATTGTTGGTGCTCCAGCGGCAAGCGCTTTGGGCCGCCGCGTTCGCCGCGATGTCTACGGCCCCAACCGCACCCTGATCGCCGCACAGGGCCAGATCGTGACTCAGGGCGTGCTGGAACGTGCCCGTGAACTGCACCGCGAAGACGATTTACTCGACGCCACCGGCGTTGCCCAGGCCAGCGCCACCGAGAGCGGCGGGCCTGCCATCGGCGAGCAGCTCTCGGCGGGCCTGAGTAACGTCAGCGCCGGAGCGACTGGTCTCTTTGACCGTGCCAAGCAGTGGCTGGGTGAAACCCGCGAGAACGCCGGAGAAGCCGTCGAGCAGCGCCAGAACGACGCCGAAGTCCAAAAAGTCCGTGACGCGTTGGGCCGTCCGGTGACGCGGGTCATCCTCGATCCGCAGGACAATATCATCCTCAATATCGGTGAGATCATCACCAACAAAGCAGTAGCCGCCGCCCGCCAAGCCGACATTCTAGACATGCTGCTGGACAGTGTCAGCAAAGAAGAAGTGCGGATCAACCCGCTGGACGTGCGCCCCCACGAAACCGGCACTGCCGCCTTGGCAGGTGTGGATGATGTGAACTTGCAAAAGAAGCCGCAGTCGTAAACCAGCTTCTACGAAAAGGGCCGCTTTCCTGCGTTTGGGAGAGTGGCCCTTTGTTTTGCCTGTGGAGATTACAGCGCTCTGCTTGTCAAGCGCCGCCACTCCCGCTTCGTCCAGTGCCTTTCATCACCCTCTGCGCTATGTCCCGCGCTAAACTGCTGGGCGTGCCTTCCCGCTCGCCCGCCCCCGCGCATTTAACCCGCTTGGAGATTCGCAACCTCGCCACCATCGCTACGCTGGCGCTGGAACTGCGCGGCGGGTTTTCGGTGTTTACCGGCGAAACCGGCGCGGGCAAAAGCATCATCGTGGACGCGCTGGGCCTGCTGCTCGGCTCGCGCAGCAACCCCGATTTGATTCGCAGCGGCGCGGATGATCTGCTGGTCACCGGCTTTTGGGGCGAGGACGTGGTGTCGCGCAAACTCACTCACCAGGGCCGCAGCAGCGCCCGTGTGGACGGTGAGGTGGTGGCCCTGCGCGAGTTGGCAGAGGTCTCGCAGGCCCGCCTGACCATTCACTGGCAGCACAGCGCCCAGAGCCTGCTGAGCGCGGGCAACCAACGCGCCCTGCTCGACAGCTTGCTGTTAGATGAACTCGGTCACTACCACGCCGCGTACAGGGCGTGGCAAAACGCCGCCGGACACTTCGAGCGCCTGCAAGCCTCCGAGCGGGAGCGGGCCAGACAACTCGATCTGCTGCGCTTCCAAACTCAGGAACTTAGCGAGGCGGGCCTGAAAGAAGGTGAGGAAGAACCGCTGCGGGCCGAACTTGTACGTCTGTCGAATTTTGAATCCATCGCGGCGGGCGCGTCGGAAGCCCTTGAACTGCTCAGTGACGGTGAAATCAGCGCGGCGGGCCTTGTGTCGCAGGCGATCCGGTCGCTGAATGCTCCGGCCCGTTACGACGAGGCCAGCGCCCAGCTTCAAGCCGAACTCGCCAGCGCTTTAGAGAGTGTGCAGGCGGTGGTCAGCGAACTCAGGAGTGTGGCCGAAGACCGCGCTCCCGACCCTGAAGCGCTGGCCCAACTCGAAAGCCGCCTGAGCCTGATCGGCAAGTTGCAGGCCAAATACGGCCCCAGCAGCCAAGACGTGCTGAACTTTCAAGTCGAAGCCGAGCGCGAACTCGCCGCACTGGAGAGCGACGAGCAGAGTGCCGGAACGCTGGAAGCGGAAGTGAGAGCCCTGCGCCAGATCGCCGAACAAGCCGGACTGCGCCTGCGCACTGTTCGCCAAAAAGCCGCCGCGCCGCTGTCCGAGCAGCTGCTCAATGTCATTCGCCAACTCGGAATGCCGCACGCCCGCCTTGAATTCGAGTTGCGCCCGCTGGCCGTGCCGGGGCCGCACGGCTCAGACGATGTGAGCATCCGCTTCAGTGCCAACCCCGGCGAGGGCTTGGGCGAGCTGGCCGACACCGCTTCGGGCGGTGAACTCTCCCGCGTGATGCTGGCCATCAGCACGGTGCTGGGAGCCAGCACGCCCAGCGTGGTCTTTGATGAAGTGGACGCGGGCATCGGCGGCTCGGCGGCGCGGGCGGTGGCCGATCAACTCTCGCACTTGGCGTCGGCGCGGCAAGTTCTGGTGGTCACGCACCTCGCTCAAATTGCCGCCCGCGCCGACTGGCATTTCAAAGTCGAAAAAGACATTGAAGCGGGCCGCACCATCAGCCGAGTGCGCCTGCTTTCGGGCGAGGAGCGCTTAGAAGAGATTGCCCGAATGCTCAGCGGCGCGTCGTCCGAAGCCGCCCTCTTACACGCCCGCGAGTTGCTGGCGGGTCCGAAGCGTATACCTGAGCCGAAAAAGCGGGGAGCCAAAGCGCTGAGCTAGGAAATATTTGGTGGATAGCCTGCACAACGCGGCTTTTTTTATCCTCAATCATGAAGGCCAGATTGACATCCCTTTAGGCGTGAGTCAGCCGCCGCCCCCTAAGCTGAGAGGATGAAGAATTCAACTGGACTCAAATTGGCCGCCGCGCTGCTTGGCACTGGGCTGCTGGCGGGCTGCACCATGTCGGGGCCGAGCAATATCAGCGTCCATGAAGTGCTGCTGTACGGCTCCTCGCAAGACCGCCTCGCCTGGGTCTACGGCAACTTGTCGGGCGGTCAGGGCAGCCTCAGCATTGACGGCAAGGCGCTGGCCCTGCGCCCGCAGACCGCTGGAGATTTGGCGACGCCTGGCAGCTTGAATGTGGGCGGCGCGAACGTCTACAAGGGCCGCACCCGCAGCTTGTTGCCGCCTGAGAGCGTGGTGCAGCAGGGCACGGCCAATGCCTACACCATCAGCGCCACGCAAGACATCGACGCCACTTACCTCGTCAGTGGCGGCACGTGGTATCAGCTCAGCGGCGCACTGGCGGCGGGCAGCAGCGTGCAGGCCAGCGCCCAAACCGTGAGCGGCTTGGTGGGCGCGGGCCAACTGACTGGCAGCGAGGCTGCCGTCCTGAGCGGCGTGTTGGCTAAGCAAGGCGTTTTGGTGGTCACGGTGTTGCCCGCTGGCGCTTTGCCTGACGCGGCGCTGAAAGTCGAGCCTGCACCCACTGAAACCAAGCGCACCGGCCTTTACTTGCAGCCGCTCTCGGTGGCCACCGCCACGTCGACGACCACCACGACCACTGGAGGCAATGTGAGCAGCATCCCAGCCACGAGCAGCACGGTGGGCTTCCGTGAAGTGGCCAGCGGCAACAACGCTCAGGCCAGCAGCGTCAGCGTGGTGTTGGCCAACAGCCAGAGCGCCCTAGATGCTCTGTGGAACACGGCCTACGCCCGCCAAGTTCCCGTTCCGCCAACGCCGATTATCGTCAGCCAAACCGCAGTGGGGATTTTCCTCGGCAGCCGCCCGACCGGGGGCTACGGCCTGACGGTGCAGTCGGTGCGGGCCAGCGGCTCGGCCTTAGAGATCACTGTCAATCTGCGCTCTCCCGGTTCCGGCACCATCACCACCCAGTCCATCACCAGTCCCTGGACCATCGTCTCGGTGCAGGGCCTCTACCGCACAGTGACGGTGCGCGACCAGAACGGGCAGTTGCTGATTCCCTAGCGTGCTGGCTCAGGTGTTCTCATCTGGGCCGGGTGATCTGCCGCCGCCTCAACCTTTAGACTGAGCCACTATGACCAGACTCAACGGCGGCAACTCCAACAACCGTATTTTTTTAGTCGTCGGCACTCTGGTGGCGCTGCTCCTGATCGGCATCACCGTTTGGGCGGTGCAGCGCGGACAAACCAGCACGCCGACCAGCGCCGGAACCAAGACCTTTGATTTGAAGGGCCAGCCGTTTATCGGTAAAGAGGACGCGCCGGTGACCTTGGTGACGTTTGAAGATTTCAAGTGCCCCAACTGTAAGAACTTTGAGGAGACCATCTTCCCCACCATCAAGTCCAAGTACATTGATACTGGAAAAGCCAAACTCTATAAAATCAACTTTCCGTTTTTGGGTGACCGGCTAACCCCCAATGACTCGGTGCTGGCGGCTGAAGCGGCGGAATGCGCGTACGACCAGACCGGCAACGAGGGCTATGAAGGCATGTCCACCATCATCTTCCGCGCTCAGGGTGATGAAAGCCAGGTTTGGGCCACCAAAGAGAAACTCGAGGAGTTGGCGGGCAGCGTGGACGGCCTCGACATGGCCAAGTTCAAGACCTGCTTGGACACCGACGCCACCAAGGCCCGCGTGGAAGCCGACAAAAAGCAGGCCACCGATGCCGGCGTCAATGCCACCCCCAGCGTGTTCGTCAACGGCGTTTTGACCACTGATTTCAGCGCAGAGACGATTGGCAAGGCGATTGACGCCGCCGCCAAATAAGCACCAATGACCCGCGATAACCGGTTGTATCTGGCGTGGGTTGTGGCCCTGATCGCTACACTGGGCAGCTTGTACTTCTCCGAGATTCGCTCGTTCGTGCCATGCATCCTGTGTTGGTTCCAACGGATTTTCATGTACCCGCTGGCGATCATCTTGGGTGTGGCGGCCCTGCGCGGCGATTTCAGCGTACGGGTTTACGCACTCAGTTTGGCCGCCGTCGGCTGGCTGATTGCCCTTTACCAAAACTTGGAGGTCTGGGGCGTGGTGCAAACGCTCAAGGCCTGCACGGTCGGCCCTATCGGCACCGGCTGCGACGCCAAGTGGCCGATCTTCGGCGCAGGACTCAGCGGCGTGTCCAACATCATTACTATTCCGGTGCTAAGCCTCACGGCCTTCACACTGATTATTGGTTTGCTGAGTTGGCCCCGTCATAAGGTCGAGCAGGTCCGAGTGTAATGCTGCGCCTCTTGCCTGGTCGCTGTTTGCGTGCTAGCTTTACGTTTGGCTTGTTCCAAGCCGGGAGGTTTCGTGGCGAGAAGAAGAGCACCAGACGGACGTGAATCCAAACGCAAGAAGGAAGACGCCGATACCGTTCGCGCCGAAGGCGTAGTGGAAGAAGCGCTGCCCAACACCACCTTCCGCGTGAAGTTGGACACTGGGCATGATCTCTTGGCGTATATCAGCGGCAAGATGCGAATTCACTACATTCGTATTTTGCCCGGAGACCGCGTGGTTCTGGAGATCTCGCCTTACGACACTTCACGCGGGCGCATCGTCTACCGCCGCTAAGCGCGGGAAACGGTCAAAAGCGCGGTGGCCCGCTCAAGCTGCTTTGCGGCAGCAAGGTTACCAACCAGATTCCTCACAACCTAAGGGTGCCGGGGGGTCGAGCGTCGGCCACGTTGCTGAGTCAGTGTTTTTCAGTGGTGCAGCAGCAAGGCGGCGCGAGGAGGAAGGATAGATGAAGGTTCGCAGCAGTGTGAAGAAAATGTGCGACAAATGCAAAGTCATTCGTCGTCATGGTCGCGTGATCGTGATTTGCGAAAACGTGAAGCATAAGCAGAGGCAAGGTTAATGGCCCGTATTGCCGGCGTTGACTTACCCCGCGAGAAGCGCATCCAAATTGGCCTGCGCTATATCTACGGCATCGGGCCAACCCGTGCCGATCAGGTTCTGGCGACCACGGGTATCAGCCCCGATACCCGCGTCAAGAACTTGACCGAAGCCGAAACCACCCAGCTGCGCGACGCCATCGAGAAAGTCTACAAAGTCGAAGGCGACCTGCGCAGCGAAGTGGGACAGAACATCAAGCGTTTGATGGACATCGGCGCTTACCGTGGTTTGCGTCACCGCCGTGGTTTGCCGGTGCGTGGTCAGCGTACCAAGACCAACGCCCGCACCCGCAAGGGGCCGCGCAAGACTGTGGCTGGCAAGAAAAAGGCCGCGAGGAAGTAAATCATGGCCAAGACCACCAAAAGAGCGCCCCGCGCCAAGCGCCGCAATATCAGCGCGGGCCGCGCCTATATCCACGCCAGCTACAACAACACCATCGTCACCATCACCGACGTCGAGGGCAATTCTGTGGCCTGGTCGTCGGGCGGCACCATCGGCTATAAAGGCAGCAAGAAGGGCACGCCCTACGCGGCCCAACTCGCCGCCGCCGACGCCGTGAAAAAAGCCCAAGGCTTCGGCATGAATATCGTCGACGTGGTCGTTCGTGGTTCGGGTTCGGGCCGCGAGCAAGCCATCCGTGCTATTCAGGCCTCAGGTATCGAAGTCAAGTCCATCATGGACGACACTCCTGTGCCGCACAACGGCTGCCGTCCCAAGAAGAAGCACCGCGCCTAAAACCTACCGCCGCGTTCTGGCCCGTCAAGTTCTGTGACGTCCTTCTTTGATGTCGCATTTTTGGCAGCACCTTTGCCTCAATAATTTTGACAGAGACAACATCCGCGCCACGCGGAGACGGTTTCCAGAGCGCTGCATCTTGGTCACTGCCGAGCACAAAAGAGCAGTCAGACCACACCCTGAGGAGAAAAATGGGTCGTTTCCGTGGTTCCATCACCAAACAAAGCCGCCGCGAAGGGATTAACCTTGCGGAGACTGAGAAAGTCCAAAAGTATCTCGACAAGCGCCCCTACGCGCCGGGTCAGCACGGGCAGCGCCGCAAGGGCCGCCCCAGCGACTACAGCGTGCGTCTGCGCGAAAAGCAAAAGCTCTCGCGCCTCTACGGCATGGGCGAAAAGCAGTTTCGCAACCTCTTTGAAGAAGCGTCCAACGTTCCCGGCGTGACCGGCACGGTGTTCTTGCAACTCCTCGAGCGCCGCCTCGATAACGTGGTGTTCCGGATGGGCTTTGCCAGCACCCGCCGTCAGGCCCGTCAATTTGTGGGACACGGCCATATTTTGGTCAACGGCAAAAAAGTCGACATCGCCTCTTACCGCGTCAAAATCGGCGACCAAGTCAGCGTTTTTGATAAGAGCCGCCAAATGGGCTTTGTCCAGGAAAATATGGACGCCATGAAGCGCCGCCGGGTCAGCCCCTGGATCGAGATGAACCCGGAGACCTTTACTGGCACCTTTTCACGTCTGCCTGCCCGCGAAGATCTGGCGTTGCCGATCAACGAGAACTTCATCATCGAATACTACTCGCGTTAAGAACGGAACGGAGGTTCTGCGTGGATCAAAAGCGTCCCCAGCTCAAAGCCCGTGTCGAAGGCGACTACGGCGAATTTACCTTGGAACCGCTGCGGCGGGGCTACGGCGTCACGGTGGGCAACCCCCTGCGCCGCATCCTGCTCAGCAGCATTCCGGGAAGCGCCGTGACCAGCGTCTACATCGAGGACGTGCTGCACGAATTTAGCACCATCCCCGGCGTCAAAGAAGACGTTATTCGCATCATTCTCAACCTCAAAGAACTGGTGGTGCGTTTCCATGCCCCCGGCCCCAAGACCCTGACGCTCCGCGCCGGTGGTCAAGGCGTCGTGAAAGCCAGCGCTTTCGAGGTGCCCTCCGACGCCGAAATCGTCAACCCAGATTTGGTGATTGCTACGCTCGCCGAAGACGGCAAATTGGTGATGGAAGTGCGCGTCGAAGAAGGCGAAGGCTACGTGCCCGCCGACAAGCACTCGACCAAAGACCGTATCAACTCCATTCCGGTGGACGCGGTGTTCACCCCGGTTCGCCGGGTGGCCTACCACGTGGAAAACACCCGCGTGGGTCAGCAGACCGATTTGGACCGCCTCATTTTGCGCGTCTGGACGGACGGCTCGACCAGCCCCCAAGACGCCTTAGATAAAGCCGTGGACATTCTCCGCGACGAGTTGACGGTGTTCGGCAACGTGGAAACCATGCAGGCTGAAGTCGCTCCGACTCCGGTACTGGTGCCTTCCGCGCCTGCCGCCAGCTACCCAGTCTATGATCCGGCTCCCACCCAAGCGGCTTCGATCAGCCTTGGCGACTACGCACTGGGCGGTGAAGTCAGCAGCCCCCGCGTCACCTTGGAGGGCCTCGGCCTGACCACCCGCGTGCTGCACTCGCTCAAGGAAGAAGGCATCGACTCGGTGGACGCCCTGTGCGCCCTCTCTGACCGTGACCTCAAAAAGGTCCCGGGTATCGGTGAGCGCAGTCTAGACGAAATCAAGCAGCAACTGGCCCAATTCGGGCTGGCTCTCAAAGACTAACGTTTCCCTTCCGGCCCGCTCTGCATTTCAGGGCAGGCCGGATTTTGCTAAAGGAGAATCAACATGCGTCACGGACGTAGAGGGCGCAAGCTCAACCGCAACTCGAGCGCTCGCACCGCGCTGGCCCGCGCTCAGGCCACCGCCTTGCTGCGCGAAGGCCGCATTCAGACCACCGTCGCTAAAGCCAAAGAGCTGCGGCCTTACGTGGAAAAGATCATCACCACCGCCAAAGCGGGCGGCCTGCACGCCCGCCGCCTGTGCGCCGAGGACATTCAGGACAACGCCGTGCTGCGTAAACTGATGGACGAAGTGGCCCCCAAGTACGCTGAGCGTCCCGGTGGCTACACCCGCATCCTGAAAGTGGGCGTGCGCCGGGGCGACTCGGCTCCGCTGGCTTTGATCGAACTGGTGTAAACGAGCAAGTGAGCAAGCCCCTGCCGATTGGTGGGGGCTTTTTTGTTTGTGTACTCAGAGTGCTGATACGTAGATTGGAGTAAGTTTGTCTAGATGCAAGCCGAGCTTCAAATCTTCAACTTGCTCATCGGCGGTGTCGCCCCAAGCTTGTAGGGTCAATTGAGTAGCTTTTGCCGACAGCGCTGCTTGACAGACTGAAAGAAGTAAGGCCCGCCTAAGCGCTGTGTGCCTTACATCTGAGCGTACCCCCGGCGTGCTGAACGATACCTGCTTCCCTTCTCTCCAAGCCCGACAAATACCAGCAGGCACGTCTAAAGCGTCGTAGGCCAGCCGGCTGAGGGTATCGTCACAGCCTCCTGCGTTTGGCTGTACGTCATTGGCTGTGGCGGAGGTGTGGCCAATCCGGTCAGAATAGCTGTGTTGTGCGGAAAGTCGGTCTTCCAGCGCTTCTACTTCATTTAAAGCGACAATCCTAAAGCCTTTTGGAATTTCAGGTAAAGAGATAGGAACTGGGCCGCTCATGCATGTATAGGCGCTGAATGGCCGTAATCCGGCAGCCTCTAGTGCTGCGACTGGTAGTAAGTGAGTTTCTGCGTAAGCATAAAGCTGTGTTTGAGTGCTCAGCGCAGCACGAAGCAGAATTACAGCAGCTTCATTCTGCAGTGAGGTGGGAAATGCGCCGCCTACCAGTTCTGCACCATAAGAAGGTGATGGCCGGAGCCCTAATGCTCCTAACGTTTCACCGACCTCATCCTGAACCAGCCAAGCCAGCGTCAATTGCTCGGTCGTAGCTTCAAAGTCCTGCTCAGGGCAACCATACAAACGGGCAAAGGTGGGAAGTGCCGCTTGAGGTGACAGGGCGGTGATTTTAAGGAACATGGGTCACTGTAGCCCGATAAAGTCTCTTTTCTACCCAGACGTGTTTTCTAGCCATTAAAGATGCACCGAGTATCTGCCACAACTTATCGGTAAGCGTGTGTGACAGGTTGCACGGTAGACGAAGTAAGCAGCGCCGAAGAAGCTGAGAAACTTCCTTGCATCCGCAGTACACACCGATGTTTTTGCGCCTTCTCTGCTCGGAACTGCGCCGTCCCCTGCCAGAGCGCTAGACTTACAGGCGTGACTTGGTTTTATCTCCTCACCAGTATTTTGATGGGCCTTGCCCTGCTGGCTTTGCTGCTGCGCCCCGATCCTCAGCGCCCGCTGACGCTGTGGCTGCTGGCGGCCCTCCTGCCGGTGCTGGTGGCCGTTACGGCGGCGATGTTTGGGCAAGCGCAGGCGCAGCGCACCCTCTCGGCCTTTAATCCAGCGCTTCAAGACCGCGCTCTGGCGTGGCGCGATGCGGGCGGCTCAGAAAACACCTCCACCCTCTCGCTGGGCGGATTAGACGCCGCCTGCGTGGTGCGGGCTGCTCAGCGCGGCGGCACTTACCAGCTCAGCAATTCCACGCTGTTCGTGCCGCACGGCGCTCAACTTCTGGGGCCTTGGCCCAGCCGCGCCGAATCGGACGCGCTGATGCTCAGCGGACAACTCAATTGCCGCAGGGTCAGCGTGGCGGGCGAGTAAGCAGACGCCCTTAGGCGTTTAGAGCATTTGTCGTAAAAGTTGCAAGACTTTTATGACCGAGTGAAGCGAGTGAAATACGTGTTAGAGCAGATGGGAGTGGAATTGGTGGGGTGCTTTTCCACACCAATGGAACGGACAAATGCTCTAAGGCCACAGCCGGTCAATCCAGTCGGCGGGATTGGTGGCCTCGCCGCGCACCCGGACTTCGAGGTGCAGATGCGGCCCCTCGGAGATGCCGGTGGTGCCGACTTTACCGATGACGTCGCCGCGTTTGACGCTTTGACCGACTTTCACCAAGATTTTGGATTGGTGGAAATACAAACTGCTGATTCCGCCGCCGTGATCAATCATCACCAAGCCGCCGCGCACCGGATACATTCCGGCGATGACCACCGTGCCGTCATTGATGGCCTTGATGGAGCTGCCGAGTTTGGCGGGAAAATCCGCGCCGTAGTGGTACGTGACTGGACTGCCGGGCGTATAGGTACGGCTCTGGCCGAATGACCCCGGAATGACCGGATTGGGCAGCGGCGCGGCAAAGGGCCTGACCCACAGCGGTAAGCCGCGATTCAGGTAAGCCTTGTTGACCATGGCGTCCTCAGCGGCTTTACCCGGATCAGTCAGTTTTTTGGCGACCTGCGGCGAGAGCTGCAACTTGACCACTGGGCCGCGTGCTTTGCTGGTCAGCGGAATGATGCCGCGCACCACTTCGCTCCCCAGTTTGATTTCCACGATCACGGGGGTGGTTTTGCCCAGCACCACCCGCCCCGGCACCACGTAGACCCCCGCCGCGCCGGAAGGGGTCAGCACTTCGTTGGGCTGGCGCACGTCCTCACTGAGTTCGCTGGGAAAGCTGACCTTGACCTGTTCAGCGCCCCCGCCGGTCAGCTTGATGATAAAAGCGTCGCCCATACTCAGCTGGCTGGGCAGCTTGACCTCAACGTCACCGACTTTAAAGGTGCTGCCGCTGCGGATGGTGACGGGAGGGCTGCTCGGCGTGGGAGGCAGCGTTTTGGTAACGATGAGGGTGGGCGGCGGCGCAGTGGGCGGTGCAACTGGCTTCTCGGCGGGTTTGGCCGGTTCAGCTGGCGGCGTGAGCGTAAAGCCGGAGGGCGGAGTGGCGGCAGGTTTGGGTAGTGTAGCGGGCGACGGCGGGGCCGTTGGCAAGCGCTCGGCAGTACTCAGGCGCAGCTGCTGACCAAGCGCCAGATTGTCGGAGGTGAGGTTGTTGAGGCGGCGCAGGTCTTCTACTTTCAGATTGTTATTGCGGGCCAAACTGTAGAGCGTATCGCCCTTTTTGACGGTGTATGCGCCCGCCGCGCCGAGCAGGAGCAGTGCCAGAGGAACGGTGAGCAGGGTGGCCTTCATCAGCCGAGCATAACGGCCTGAGATGAGCTTCACCCCTCATCAGGTGAGAGCCAGCTTAAGGCCGCTGGGCCGATGTCGAGCGCTGCGCTTCAACTTTCCAGCGTTAAAGTGACTGGGCCATCGTTGACCAGTGAGACGCTCATGTGCGCTCCAAACACGCCTTCATCCACCTGCACACCCAGCGAGCGCAAGGCAGCATTGAACTCGGCGTACAGGGCTTTGCCTTGTTCCGGCGGCGCGGCTCCCAGAAAACTGGGGCGGTTGCCGCGTGAAGTATCGGCGAACAAAGTGAACTGCGAAATGCTCAGTATGCCGCCGCCTATGTCGGCCAGGGAGCGGTTCATTTTGCCGTTGTCGTCATTAAAAATTCGCAGCTTGACCAGTTTGGCGGCCAGTTGACGGGCCGTCTCGGGGGTGTCTTGAGGAGCGACGCCCAGCAGCACCAGCAGGCCCGCTCCGATTTGGCCAGTCACCGTGCCGTCTACTTCGCAGCTCGCCCCAGTGACCCGCTGAACCACGGCCCGCACGTTAGTTGTGCAGCCGTTCGCGCAGCGAGGTTACGGCGTTGCTCAGCACCTCGGCTTCGGTGAAGTCTAAATTGCCTCGCGTTTTTTCGGCCAACATGCTCAGGAGCTTTAAGGATCGGTCAGCGGTCTGTCGGGCACGGTCGGCCGCCAGCAGGCCGTCACGGTTGGCGCTGGCCGTGGCCGCGTTGATGTCGCCCAGCGCCGCCTCAGCAGTGGCCTGAAGCGAGTGAACGAGGCCGAGGAATTCAGGATTTGCCATGAGTGAATGGTAGCAAGGTGGACGTGGGCTGTGGGGAGAGCAGGCTCAGTCTTGTCCTGCTGGCGGAGTTTCCTGCAGGGCCTTCAGCAAACGGGTATTCAGTGCGGTGAGCGGCAGCCAAACGTAGGGCCAGCGCTCGGGTCACCGGAGACAATTCTGCGGTTTGCTCCAGTTTGGGCGGAAAAACCCGGGTCAGGCGGTTACTGATCTGTAAGATAGTACTTGTGCTTGAGAATCTGACCGAGTCGACGCTGACCAAGCTGCTCGCCGCCCTGATCCAAATAGATTCCACCAACCCTTCTTTAATCGCTGGCGGCGTGGGTGAAGCGCCGATTGCCCAGTTTGTGGAAGATTGGCTGACCCGGCGCGGGATAGAGGTGGAGCTCGATCAAGCCGCAGCAGGCCGCCCAAGTGTGGTGGCGCGGGTGCGTGGGCAAGGCGGGGGCCGCGCGCTGCTGCTCAATGCCCACTTGGACACGGTCGGCACGGCCAATATGCCGGACGCGCTGACACCCCGTATTCAAGACGGGCGGATGTACGGGCGCGGCAGCTACGACATGAAAAGTGGGCTGGCCGCCTGTCTGTTGGCGCTGCTGGACGCCCAGTCGGCCAACTTACGCGGCGACGTGATTTTGACGGCGGTGGCCGACGAGGAACACGCCAGCATCGGCACCAGCTCGGTGCTGCGGCGGTTAAGTGCCGACGCCGCCATTGTCACCGAACCCACCAGCTTGAAGCTGTGCGTGGCCCATAAGGGCTTTACTTGGCACCAAATCAAAACCTTTGGCGTGGCCGCGCACGGGTCAAGGCCCGATCTGGGCAGCGACGCCGTCGCCCAGATGGGCAGGGTGCTGGGCAAACTGGAAGCCTTGCAAACTGAGCTGGAACGCCGCCCCGCTCATCCACTCTTGGGCCACGCCTCTGTTCACGCCTCGACCATTGCGGGCGGTCAAGAACTCTCCAGTTATCCAGCAGAATGCATCTTGAACTTGGAGCGCCGCACGCTGCCCGGTGAGACGGCGGAAGCCGTGAGCGCCGAGTGGGAGGGCATTTTGGCTGAACTCTCAAACTCCCCGGACTTCAAGGCCGAGCACCGACTCCTGCTTGCCCGTTCAGCCTTCAGCGTGCCGGGTGACGCGCCCATCGTGCAAATACTTGAGACGCAGGCCGCACAGGTCTTGGGTCACGTGCCGGAGCAAATCGGCCTGAGTTTTTGGATGGACTCGGCGTTGATCGCTGGTGCGGGCATTCCCACCGTTATTTTCGGGCCACACGGCGGCGGAGCGCACTCGGCAGCCGAATGGGTAGACCTTGAGTCGGTGGAGCAGTGCAGGGCCATTTTGAGTGGGGTGGTGCGGGCGTTTTGTGGATAGGGGGTGTCCGCTTGACTCCCTTCTCCCCGTGTTTTTGCTGCCCATTTTGACTGCCCAAGCACAACCGCCCAATCACCCCAGAGGAATCCCATGATGCAACCCGCCGACGCCGCCCGCATCTTTGTCAATCCTCGGCCGCGAACCTTTGAAACCCCGGCTCAGACCGGCCTGAGCGACTTTCACCGCAAATTGCCGTTCTACGCGCCGACGCCGCTGGTCAGTGCGCCGTACGTGGCCGCTGTGCTGGGCGTGCGGCAGGTCTGGGTCAAGGATGAATCCAGCCGCCTGGGACTGCCTGCTTACAAGATTTTGGGTGCGGCTTGGGCCACCTACAGGGAACTCGAAACCCGCTTTGGCCCGTTCAAGCCGTGGGAAACGCTGACTGACTTGCGTGGGCAACTGCCGCCCGCGACTTTGGTGGCCGCCACCGACGGCAATCACGGCAGGGCAGTGGCCCGCATGGCGCACTGGCTGGGGCTGGGGGCGCAGATTCTGGTGCCGAGCGACATGGGAGCGGCCCGCCAAAATGCCATTCGCAGCGAAGGTGCGGGTGTAGAGGTCGTCGACGGTTCTTACGATCAAGCGGTCAGCGCCGCCGCCAAACTGGCAGATGACACCCACCTGGTCATCAGCGATACGGCCTGGGAAGGCTATCAGCGCGTACCGGCTTGGGTCATCGCGGGCTACGGCACGATTTTTGGCGAAATAGATCAGCAGCTCGCCGCGCTGGGAGCCGATCAGCCGAGCGCCGTGGCCGCGCAAATGGGCGTCGGTTCGCTGGCAGCGGCGGTCATTCAGCATTACCGCGCCGCCGAGAGCACCCACGTTCTGGGCGTAGAGCCGACGCAGGCCGATTGCGTGCTGCGCTCATTGGAGGCGGGCCAACTGGTCGAAGTGGCTGGCCCTCACCGCTCCATCATGGCGGGGCTGAACTGCGGCAACACTTCGCCGCTGGCGTGGCCGCTGCTGCAAGGTGGCCTCAGCGCGTCGGTGGCGGTGCCGGACGAACGGGCCGAAGAAGCCATGCGCCTGCTTGCCGCCAGCGGTGTCGTGTCGGGCGAAAGCGGCGCAGCAGGCCTAGCTGGTTTCCTAGAACTGCTGAGCGGGCGTCACCCCGCTGCGGCGGTGGCCCTCGGCCTGACCCAAGACAGCAGTCTGCTCATCATTTCCACCGAGGGCGCGACCGATCCCGAAACGTACTGGCGGATCGTGGGCTAAGTAGAACAACGTTTATCTTTAGATAAACCGAGCAAAGCGGGCAGGCCCAATAGGTGCCGTTCTGCCCAAGACGCGAGAAGGTGGAAAAGTACGGCCAGATGGGAGTGGAGGGATGGAGCGTTTTTGGCGGAATCCCAAAACGGTAATCTGGCCGTACTTAGAATTTATACCGAAACCAATTCCCGCTTCTGCCGCTTGGCGACTTCACTTCTGACCAGCGGCGCGACCTGTGTGCCGTACAACTCAATCGCCTTCATGATCTGGGCGTGGGGAAGCGTGCCGACACTCATCTGAAGCAAAAAGCGGTTGTGGTCAAAGATCTCGTGCTGATACAAAATCTTCTCGGCCACCTGTTCGGGGTCGCCCACGAAGTACGCGCCGCGCAGGGTGCTGGAAGCGTCGTATTGCTGGCGGGTCATCTTGCTCCAGCCGCGCTCCTTGCCGATGGCGTACATGGCGGCGGCGTGCGCCGGAAAAGACTCGTCACGGGCGGCCTGCGAGGTTGCAGCAATGTAGCCGTGCGAGTTGATGCCCAGCTTGAGTGCGGCAGGGTCGCGCCCGGCCTGCGCCGCCGAATCGCGGTAGAGGTCGGTGAAGCCTTTAAACTGCTCGGGCATTCCGCCGATGATCGCCAAGGCCAGCGGAAGGCCGAGTTGCCCGGCTCGCACTGCTGAAGCGGGGGTGCCGCCTACGGCCAACCAGATCGGCAATTCATCTTGCATTGGGCGCGGATAAATGCCCACATTCACCAGCGCCGGGCGGTATTTCCCCGACCAGGAAATGCGCTCGGAGTCACGCAGCTCAAGCAGCAAGTCCAGCTTCTCGGCAAACAGTTCATCGTAATCGCGGGGCATTCCGCCAATGAAAATGGGGAACGACTCGGAAAAGCTGCCGCGCCCGGCCATGATTTCGGCGCGGCCACCCGAGATCAAATCCAGCGTGGCAAAGGCCTGAAACACCCGCACCGGGTCTTCGGTGCCCAGCACGGTCACGGCGCTGGTCAGCCGGATCGTTTTGGTTCGGGCCGCTGCTGCCGCCAGCACCACCGCCGGAGTGGACACCAGATAATCGGCGCGGTGGTGCTCGCCGATGCCGTAGACGTCCAAGCCCACTTGATCGGCCAGCTCGATTTCTTCCAGCAAATCGCGGACGCGCTGCTGCGGACTGACGGTCAGGCCCGTCTGGGTGTCGGGCGTGCGCTCGCCGAAGCTGTAGAGGCCGAGTTCAAAGGGAATTGGAGTGGAATCAGACATGGGTATGGCCTCCGGAGCCTAAGATATAGGTTGTTATATACATCAGTTTAACAAATAAACTGGAAACAAGCAAGCCCCACCAGACCAGCAAAACGGCAGCTACCGCTAAGGGCGCTGCCGTGTCCGTTGGTAAAAGCTGAGAGTTAAGTACGGTCAAACTGGCTGAGCACCTGCTCGGTGCGGGCGTTTTTGACGCGGTTGACGAGGCGCTCATATTCGTGGCGGTCGCGCAAGCTCTTGGAGAGTGTCAGGGTGCTGGCCGTCAGAAAGAGGGTGCCCATGTAGAGGTAGCCGCGAATCCACCAATCCACCGGCAAGAAGTAAATACCGATCAGCATCAGCGTCATGCTGGTGACAAAACCGATCCAGATAAACGACATCCAAGACGAAGAATCACCTAATACGTCGGGGTTGGTGTGGGCTGCACTCATAGAAAACCTCGTTGGGGAAAAGCGCTTGATGAACGGAGTTGGAAGAGAAGGCGCGAAAGGGCGAATGTCCCTGCCCTCTTACCTTACACTGACACTCTGTCAAATGACAATATGTCAGAGGAAAGTGAACAAAGGCTCAAAGGCATTCTTAGACTCAGTTCATTTTTCGGTTTCTCTCCCGCGCTGGGCAGCTAGAACAGCGTTTCTTGGCCTGACTCTGCTCTCAAGTCGCCCAATCCCTGCGGCGTTTTGCCGTCCAGCACGGACCGCACTTCTTTGATGTCTTGCCAGGTCAAGCTCTTGGGGCCGCCGACGGCGCGGGTGTCGTTGCGCAGCAAGTAGGCGGGGTGAAACATCGGCATCAGGTAAGCCGAATACAGGGCCTCACGCTGCCTGTAGTCATGCCAAACGCCGCGCAGCTTGGTGATGCCCTGACGGGTTTGCAGCAGGTACTGGGTGGGCGTGTTGCCCAGCGAGACGATCACGCGGGGGCGCAGCAGGGCCAGTTGCGGCTCCAGCCACAGCGAAGTGCAGGTCTCACTTTCCAGCGGCAGCGGCGTGCGGTTGCTCGGCGGGCGGCATTTGACGATGTTGGTGACGTACACTTCGTCCCGGCTGAGCTGCACGGCGCTCAGAATCTTGTCGAGCAGTTGGCCGCCGCGCCCCACGAAAGGCCGCCCGATTCGGTCTTCGTCGCCGCCCGGCCCCTCGCCAATGATGACCAAATGGGCCTCGGGGTTGCCGTCGCTGACAACGACTTGGGTGCAGCCTAGGCGCAGCTCACAGGCCTGACAGCTTTTGTTTTGCTCAGCGAGCGCGGCGAGTTGAGCGAAATCAGCGGAAGGCAGATTCATGCCTAAGCGGTCACGTCAGATCGGGACGGGTCGGACGGAGCTTGAGCAGCGTCGGCCAGCATCGCGCCGAGCTTGGGGCGCTGGCTGCGCGACTCGCGGCGGGTGCGCGGGTCGAGGGCAATCATCAAGAAAAAGTTCTCCAGACCGTTTTCGCGGCCCTTAATCTCGGCGTATTCGTTTTCTGGCGTGCCGGTCGCAAACGGCAAAACCCGGTAGAGGCTCAGCGCGTATTCGATCACGTCTTCGGGGGCGTGTTCGGCGGCGTAGACTTCGAGTTCGCCGTAAAGGGTGCGCCGCGCTTCGGCGTGGGTGCGGAAGGCGTCGGGGTACGGCGTTTCGGCGGCCCGCAGCAAATCCTGGCGGGCAATGCGGCGGTAATGCTTGAGGCCTTGCAAGAGCTGCTCGGTGGTCATTAGGCTTTTCACAAGGGGTTTCCTCTCAAAGTTGGGTGGGGTTGTGGGGAAGGGGCGGGGTCAAGCGCTGAACTGCCTCAGAGTCTAGCCTTTTGAGGGCGGGAAAGAAGGGGGAGCGGCGGTTTGTATCTTGCGTCTCCCGCTCCTCTAAACTGCTGATCGATGCCTGTCCGTGCCGCTTTGTTGCCCGCTCTCCCGCCTCAACTGGCCCGCCTCGTCAAGCAGTGCAGCGCCCAGCGTAATGATTTACCCGCGCAGGGCACCACCTTTTACCGCGCCGTCCACACCACCGAAACCGGCGGCTTGTTCGCTCTGGAGCGGGCCGGAAGTGTGGGCGTGCTGAGCTTGTACGCCGACTTCAGCGCCGAGCAGGAAGTGGAGTTGGCAGCGGCCTGCGCTGAACTGGGGCTGAGTGGCCTTTATCTCAAGCGCCGCCCGCGTGAGGCCCGCCACGCCGCCAATGTGGAGCGCGAATGGCTCTCGCCGCCGCAGCCGATTTGGGGCCAGGACTTGCCGGAACTGACGGCGCTGGAAAATGGCGTGCCGTACCTGATTCGCCCCGGCCACGACCTGAGCATCGGCCTATTCAGCGATGCCCGCCCCGCCCGCGCTTGGGTGCGGCAACAAGCACAGGGGAGTCGGGTGCTCAACACCTTCGCGTACACCTGCGGCTTCGGGGTCAATGCGGCGCTGGGCGGCGCAGTCAGCGTCAAGAATCTCGATCTGTCGCGCAAGGTGCTGAGCTGGGGCCAGGAGAATTACGCCCTGAGCGGCGTCACCACCCCCGACACCGATTTCGTTTACGGTGACGTGTTTGACTGGCTGGGGCGGCTCGGCAAGCGCGGCGAACAGTTCGACTTGGTGATTCTCGACCCGCCGAGTTTTGCCCGCAGCAAGGCGGGCGTCTGGCGCAGCGAGCGCGATTATGCCCGCTTACTGGCGCTGGCGGCCAGCGTCACCGCGCCGGGCGGGCAGGTGCTGGCGCTGTGCAACCACGCTGGACTCGCTCCCGCCGCCTTTGACACAATGCTCAGCGCGGGCGCGGCGCTGGCCGGCAGGCGAATGAGTGTTACGGCCCGCTTCGGCGCGGGTCAGGATTACCCGGGGGCTGAGCACCTTAAAGTGCGGGCGCTGAAACTGGTCTGAGCCTGAGCTGCCTTCACTCTGAGGAGTCCTCACCCCAAACAGACAACCTGCCTGCTCCGTTTGCCGCCGCGCAGTACCCTGAAGTTATGACCGCCTCCGCGACCCATTCCGAACAGCTTCAAGCCGACCTGACCGCGCCCTTGCGCGTGCTGATCTGCGACGAGATGAACCCTGGCAACCTCGACTTTCCCGGCTTCGAGCTGGAATACGAGGGCAACTTGCCGCGTGAGGAAACCCTGCGCCGCTTGCCCGACTTCGACGCGCTGATTACCCGCAGCCGTACCAAAGTCGATAAAGAGCTGATCGACGCCGCTGGCCCGCGCCTGAAAGTCATTGGGCGCGGCGGGGTGGGCGTGGACAACATCGACCTCGACTACGCCTCGTTGCGCGGTTTGCTGGTGCTGAATGCCCCCGAGAGCAACAATGTCTCGGCGGCGGAACTAGCCGTCATGCACCTGATGGCCGCCGCCCGTGGCCTGACCCGCAGCGACGCCAAAACCCGCGCGGGCAACTGGGACCGCAAGTTCCTCGGCCTCGAACTCAAGGACCGCACGCTGGGCATCATCGGGCTGGGGCGCATCGGCAGCATGGTGGCCGATAGGGCGCAGGGCCTCAAGATGAATGTGGTGGCCTACGATCCTTACGTGCCAGACAGCAAATTCGAGCGCCTGGGTGTCAAGCGGATGATAACGCTCGACGAGTTGCTGGCGCAGGTGGACGCGGTGACGGTTCACACCCCGCTGACCGACGAAACGCTCGGCATGTTGGGTCAGGCTGAACTCGCCAAGCTGAGGCCCGGCTCGATTGCCGTGAACGCGGCGCGGGGCGGCATCATCGACGAGCAGGCGCTGGTGGACGCCCTGAGGAGCGGTCACCTCTTCGCGGCGGGCATCGACGTGTTTGTGGACGAGCCGCCCACCCCCGAACACATCTTTTTGCACGCCCCCAACCTCGGCATCACCGCTCACTTGGGGGCCAACACCGTCGAAGCGCAGGAGCGGGTCGGCGCGGAAATCGTGGGCCGGGTGCTGGCCGCGCTGAAAGGCGACGTGAGCCGGGGAGCGGTCAACGCGCCCTCGCTCGATCCCAAAACGATGGAAGCGCTGGGCGGCTATATGACGCTCGGCGAAAAGCTGGGCCGCATTCTGGCGCAACTTTTGCCGGGAGCCAGCGACGTGGAGGTGACGTTCCGGGGCGACTTTCCCGCCGATCCTGCGCCGGTCCTGACCAGCGTGCTGGTGGGCTACTTGTCGGGCAGCACCGACGAGCGCCCCAACATGATCAACGCCCGCGCTCTGGCCAAAGAACGCGGGCTCTCGGTGGCGGTGCGCGAGCAGACGGACAGCCCCGATTACCAAACTGAAGTGATCGTCAAAGTCACTCAGCACGGCGCAAAAGAGCGCTCCCGTACGGTGGGTGGAACGGTGTTCGGCAAGTCGCCGCGCCTGACCCGCCTGCGTGATTTCAGGGTTGAATTGGAACCTGAAGGCTACATCCTGATCGCTTCCAACGAAGACAAGCCCGGCGCAGTCGCCAAGCTCAGCAACTTGCTGGGCACCTGGGGAATCAACATCGCGGGCATGGCCCTGGGCCGCGCTCAGAAGGGCGGGCAGGCGCTGTTTACCCTGACGCTGGACGACGCCCTCAGCCCCGAGCAACTCGACGCGGTGAGGGCATTGGACGTGATCGAATCGGCGTATCTGGTGCGGGCCTAGTCCTTACAAGCGCTTGACCGGCACCTTGATCACCAGCGGCGCGTAGCCTGTAAAGTTCAGCGTCAAAGTGACCGTTTCGCCGGCCTGCGGCACGCGCTTCATCCTGTAGAGCATCAAATGGTCGCCGCCGGGACTCAGCGTCAGGGTCTGGCCTGCCTTGATGATCATGGTGGGCAAATCTTTCATACCGGTCATTCCGGCCATGCCTTCCATTTTGGTTTGCTGCATCGGCGTGACTGCCCTGCTGACATTGGACGTGCCGCCGGTCAACTTGAGGGCCGCTTTGCCGGTGTTGGTGATGCTCAGGTACACGCTGCCGTCTGCCGTGCCGGGCGGGAGCGCTTGAACGAAGGCTCCGCTGATTTTGACGGGTGCGGCGGGCAGTTTTTTGGTGCTGGTCGCGGATTGAGCGGGCACTAGCATGGTCATACCGGGCATGCTGTGGTTTTGGTGGGCCTGCGCTGCCGGAACAACTGTCAGCAGGGTCAGGGCAAAAAAAACAGATTGACGAGACATCTAAAAACCTCCAGAGCGAAAGAAAAATGGTCGGGGTCAGCTTTGGAAGGGAGGTGGAGCGCGGGCTTCGGCGTGCCGCAAGGTGAGCAGATGCGGCGGGTGGTAGGGGAAACTCGAAAAGTCGGCGTGCTTGGCCGTATCCACCCACAGCTCGACGCCCTGAGTCTCCAGTGCGAAGGCGGCACTAAAGCAAAACGGGCAGTGGCGGGCGTGGCTGTGCGCTGACTTATTTGGGGCGCTGGATGGGGCGTGGGCTGAATGGTCGGCCTGATCCATCTCCATGTCGGCCATTTCGCCGCCCATGTCCATATTCCCCATGTTCATCGCCATGCCTGCCACCGCCTGCAAACTCAGCGAGCCGCTCAAGTGGTCTGGCTCGCGCAGCAGGTAGGCAAAGGAAGCGGCCAAACACAGCAGCGCCGTCCAAAGCCGGAGCAGACGTTGTTTGGCCGCAGGGGTCACGCGCTCAGGGTAGAGCGCGGAGGTGAGGCGTGATGTCCTTAGAGCTTGAGCGCCGCGTTCAGCTCGTCCCGGAAGCCCTTGGCGGCTGCACCTGCCGCGTCCACGTCCAGCGCACGGGCGTACTGAATGCCCCGGCTGGCACTCACCACCGCGCCCGTGCCGTCCGGTAAGAAGGCGGCGGCGAGGTCGGCCGCTTTGGCCCCCTGTGCTCCCAGCCCCGGCAGCAGCAGGAGCGCGTGAGGCATGGCCGCCCGCCACTGCGTCAGTTCCTGCGGATGCGTCGCGCCCACCACCGCGCCCACACTGCTCAACTCGCTGCCGCTCCGCTCCACTTCGTCCTGTCCCAGCCGCGCCACCACTTGCGCCACCCGCTCCGATACGCCGCTGCCCTGAAAGTCAGCTTGACCCGGATTGCTGGTCTTGACCAACACGAACACCGCGCCTCCGTTGGTCTGCGCCGCTTCCACGAACGGTGTCAGCGTTTCAGCGCCCAGAAACGGATTGACAGTCAAGGCGTCGCCCGCGTGATCGCCCATCAGCCACGCCTGCGCGTAGGCCGCCGCCGTGGAGCCGATGTCGCCGCGCTTGCCGTCCAGAATAATTGGCAAGTCGAGTGAGCGGGCCGCTGCGCAGAGGTCTTCGAGGAGTTGCATGCCCCACAGGCCCAGCGCTTCGTAAAAGGCGAATTGCGGTTTGACGCAGGCGGCGTAGGGAGCACAGGCGTCCAGCACCGTCAGGGTGTGCTGCCGCAGGGCGTCGCGGCTCTCGTAAGCGTCCAATCGGGGATCGAGGCCGAGGCACAGGTGGGTGCCGAGAGTGAGGCTGCGTTCGGTGAGGCGCTGGGCAAAGGGAGTGGGAGTCATCTTAGGGACTCAGTTTAACCTGACCGCTTGGCACGCCCGTCACCAGCACTTCATATTTGCCGGTCACGTAGACCTTGAAGCCGTGCTTGTGCAGGTGACGGCGCACCAGCGCCACGTCAGCCATCAGCAGCGACAGATCGGGGTCGCGGAAATTGAGCATCCGTGCGCCGTAACGCAGCTCGCCGCCAGCGTAGCGGGCATTGGGAAAACCGAGAATCAGACTGCCCCGCCCGTTCAGGTGGTGCTTGGTGAGGCCGCGCAGGGCCACGTCCAGATTTACCCCGCGACTTTGCAGCACGCTGAGGGCCACGATCAGATCGAAGCGGCCCAAGTCCAAGTTCAGCGCGTTCACGTCGCCCACTGCAAATCTCCAGTTGGGCCAGCGCTGACGGGCCAACTCCAAAGCACTCTCGTCCGTGTCTACGCCGACGACTTCAAAGCTGAGGTCGGGATAAGCCAGCGCCAGCGCTTCCAGTTCGCGGCCTGCGCCGACGCCCACGCTCAAGAGGCGTGCGCCGTCAGTCAGCTTGGCCCGCTCCAGCGCTTCCGTGAAGCTTTGCAAAAACCACGCATCTTCCAGCTTGTTGACGCGCTGAAACTCGCTGCCCGCGCCGTAGTGGCCCTCACGCAGCAGCGGCGGCAAGCGGCTCAGGGTCAATTGCACCCGTCCGCCTTCCAGTTTGGCGGGCGTCAGCAGCTGTGCGCCCAGCACCTCAGCGATGTCCAGCCACGCCGCGTAAGAGCGGTGACGGCCCGCCACGCTCACCTCGCCCGCGTACAGGCCCGTACCCAAATCGGGATCGGGGGCGCTAAACGTGACTTCGCCTACTGTTTCCAGCGCTTGCCGGAGGAGCGGCAGGACTTCGCTCAGCGGCTGGTCAGCAAACATAAACACCTGCCCAAGATGACAGATTAGGGCGGCCCCTGTTCTGTGCGCCGCAAGCTTGTTAAGCTGACTTGGCGCTTGGCGGGCATGTGAACACTCCTCTCCAGGTCTGTTCTGTGAGACACACCCCGCCCAAAAGAAGAGCAGCGCCGAGGCAGACATGCGGAAGTTTTATACCTCAGAATCGGTTTCCGAAGGCCACCCCGACAAACTGGCCGACTTCATCTCCGACAGTATTCTCGACGAGTTTTTGCGCCAAGAACCCAGCAGCCGCGTCGCGGTCGAAACCCTGCTGACCACGGGCATGGCCGTGGTAGCGGGCGAAGTCACCGCCCACAGCGCCCATGTGGACGTGCAGCGGGTGGTGCGCGAGGCGGTCAAACTTGTCGGCTACACCCGCGCCCACTACGGCTTTGACGCCGAGTACAGCGCTGTGCTGGTGGCGCTCCACGAGCAGAGCCCCGACATCGCGGGCGGTGTGAACTTCAGCGAGGAGTGGCGCGGCATGAGTGAGGCCGAGCGGGCCGATCCGGCCAACGCCCACAGCATGATCGGCGCGGGCGATCAGGGGCTGATGTTCGGCTACGCCACCGACGAAACGCCCGAACTGATGCCGCTGCCGATCAGCCTCGCCCACAAGCTGACCCGCCGCCTCGCTGAGCTCCGCAAAGCCGAGATCGTGCTGTACCTGCGCCCCGACGCCAAAGCCCAAGTCACGGTGGTGCGCGAAGACGGTGATACTTGGGTCGATACGGTGGTCATTTCCACCCAGCACGATGAGGAAGTTTCGCAGGAGCAGATTCGCGCCGATATGGAAGCCCAAGTCATCCGGGCCGTGATTCCCGCCGAGTACCTGCGACCCGAAACCAAGTTTTTTATCAATCCGTCCGGCAAATTCGTGATCGGCGGGCCACACGGCGACACCGGCCTGACCGGGCGCAAGATCATCGTGGACACTTACGGCGGAGCAGTTCCGCACGGCGGCGGGGCTTTCTCCGGCAAAGACCCCACCAAGGTTGACCGCTCGGCGGCGTACTACGCCCGCTATATCGCCAAAAATCTGGTGGCGGCGGGCCTCGCCAAAAAAGCGCTGGTGGAAGTTGCCTACGCCATTGGCCGCGCTTCTCCGGTGTCGCTGCGGGTGGATTCCTACGGCACTGGCAAGCTGAGCGACGAGGCGCTGGCCGACTTGGTGCGCCGCCATTTTGACGCCCGTCCGCAGGCCATCATTGCTGAGCTGGACTTGCTGCGGCCTATTTACGCCCAGACCGCCGCTTACGGTCACTTTGGCCGCCCCGAGTTTCCCTGGGAGCAGCTCAGCAAAGTAGACGTGCTGAAGGCGGAAGCGGAAGCGCTGGTCTAAGCGTTTTTGAAACAAAGAATAAACCGGCCCCAGAGAGAGTGAGTTTCTGGGGCCGGTTTATTGTTGCGTCTCTCTGTCTCGGCAAGGAGCCGTGCCAGTCTCCCGTAGGGGCGAGGGGTAAAGCTAAAGCTCAAAATCTCCATTCAACCTTTGCCTTCCGGTTTCATGGGCTGGCCCAGTCTTAAGCGCGGCGGCCAAAACGCAGCCGAAGGCCCAACTGTGGAGAACGCGGGAGGAAGCGCCCACGAGTCACGCCGCGAAGACACAGTGCCGAGCGCAGCGACTCGCTCCCTCGCCCCACTGGGGCGGGGGCTGGGGCGCTCTTTAACACCCTGCCAAATTCACCGAAGGCAAGAAGCTAAACGCCCCAGCCTCATCAGCTTTTCAGTGTCAAGCGAGGTCGGGGCGCTTTGAATTTCCCGACCTCGCTTAGCTTCAACGCCTACAGCAGCATTTCCCCAGCTTCCGCTTTCCGCAGCGGCAAGTAGTGCGGCTTCCAGAAGCGGCGTTCTACGAATGAGGCCAGCTCCTCGTCGGTCAGGTTGCGAACCCGCTTTTCGGCAGCCACGCCTTCAAAAATGGCTTGGCGAGCCACCCGCACGGCCACCTTGATCGACACCTCGCGGATAACAGAGATCGGCGGATAAACCAGCCCACCGTACTGAACGGTTTCGTCGGCCAGCGTTTCGGCGGCGGCCATAATCATGCTGTCGGTGATTTCGCGGGCGCGGCTGATAATCGCCCCGAAGCCCAGGCCCGGAAAAATGAAGGCGTTGTTGCCCTGCCCAATCGGATACGTCACGCCGCTGAGTTCCACATCGGCAAACGGGCTGCCCGAAGCGACGATGGCGGCTCCGTTCGTCCAAGTCAGCACGTCGGCAGGCTGGGCTTCCACATTGGCGGTGGGGTTGGACAGCGGGAAAACAATGGGCTGAGCCGCGTTGGCGTGCAGCGCTTCCACGATGGGTTGGCTAAACAGGCCCGGCACACCCGATAAGCCCAACAAAGCGGTGGCTCCGCAGTTCTTGACGGTTTCATACAAGCTGGGCCACTCGCCGCTGACCGTCCAGCCCTCAACGTCGGCGGGCGTTTTGGCAAAGCTGAGCTGGTGGTCTTCGAGGGCCTGCCCGTGCATCAGCAGGCCGTAGCGGTCAATCACATAGACTTTGTTGCTCGCCTCGGCAGGACTCAGCCCCGCCCGCATCAGGCCGCTGCGAATCATGCCCGCCACGCCGATGCCGCCCGCGCCCGCGCCGACCACCACAAAGACCTGATCTTGCAGCCGCTCGCCCTTGAGCCGAGACGCGCTGATCATGCCCGCCAGCGCCATTGCCCCGGTGCCCTGAATGTCGTCGTTGAAGCTGGGAATAACCTTGCGGTAGCGGTTGAGCACATGAAACGCCGTGCCACGCGCAAAGTCTTCCCACTGGATGATGGCCTTGGGGTAGCGGGCCGAAACGGCTTCGACAAAACTGTCGAGAAATTCGTCGTAGGCGGCTCCGGTCAGGCGGGTGTGGTGAACGCCCAGGTAGAGCGGATCGTCGATCAAATCTTGGCGGTTGGTGCCCACGTCTAGCTCGACCGGTAAGGTTTTGTCGGGGCCAACGCCGCCCGCCGCCGTATACAGGCTGAGCTTGCCAATGCTGATGGCCATGCCGCCAAAGCCCTGATCGCCAATGCCAAGAATGGCGCTGGAATCGGTGGCGACGATCATCCGCACGTCGTCCAGCGGCACGTTTTCCAGCATTTCTTCCACGCGGTCAACATCTAAAGTGCTGACTGACAGTCCGCGTGGGTAGCGGTAGATGTGCGAAAAGACCCGCACCGCTTCGCCCACCGTCGGGGTGTACAAAATCGGCAGCAATTCTTCGAGGTGATCGGCCAGAATGCCGTAAAACAGCACCTCGTTGCGGTCTTGCAGCGCCCGCATGAATTCATGCTTGTCGAGGTCGGTGACTTGCTGGAGGTAACGCTGAAAGGTGCGCTGCTTTTGTTCCTCGAAGGTGGAGGTGTGCGGCGGCACCAAGCCTTCTAGGCCCAGAAAGCGCCGCTCTTCGGGGGTAAAGCCGGTGGACTTGTTGAGCAGCGGAATATGCAGCAGTGAAAAGCCGGTGACTTTGACACTGAGGTAACGGTGCCCATCGGGGCCGCGTTTGACATCGTAGTAGCGCGAGACTTGAGCCATGCGCCAGTCTAGCTTGAGCGTGGTAGTTAGATGGCTAAGTAAGCGGCCGGCTGTCTGGTTCTAGACTCGGTGCAACTTCTTCTAAAATGGCTTCGGTGTCGTGCAGGCGCTCGGCGTCCACGTAGAGGTGGCCGTCACGGGTGCGGCGGTAGAGGTCGGCAAAGCGGTGATTCCAGCGAAATTCGTGGATTTTGTAGCTGCTGCGGGCGTGAATGTTTTGCTGCACCGCTTCGTCTACGGCGCTGAACACCACCATGATCTCGGCGTCGGCCTCGCGCAAAGCCTCCAGCGTGGTGTGCCAATACGGGCTGTCTTGGGTAATCGGGTGCACCACTGTCCACGCCAGCGGAAACAGCGTGACTTCTGCGCGTTCGAGTTGCAGCCGCTTAAAGTGCCGCACCCGCCGTCCATCCGGCAGGGTTTTAAACTGGGTATGTACCGCTTCGACTTTGGCGTTCATCAGTTGGCTGCGCCGCCCGTTGATGAGCCGGAACATCAGCGCTTTGCCGCCTTCAAACGGCGCGATCACCGCCACTTGGCTAAACAAAATCCGGCTTTGCGGCCTTGAGAAGCGGGCAAACAGCACGCCGGTAGCCAGCGCCACGCCCAGCAAGCTGACAAAAGCTTCCGCCGTGACCACCGTGTTGGCCGCCACCGACAGCGGATACACGTGGCCATAACCGATGGTGCCGAACGTCTGCACGCTGAAAAAAAAGCAGGCCAGATAGCGCCCCATGCCCATGAGAGGTTCTTCGCTGAGTGCGCCGCTGCCCAGCCCGAAATAAATCAGGCCGAACAACGCATTGAGCGCCAGATACAGTGCGCCCATCGTCAGGAAAAACAGGTTCCACGGCACCGTCAGCAGTGCGCCGTAAAGGCTGATGGACTGCCAGCCCATGCCCCGGCGCTGCACATTGAAGCTGCCGTCTTTGTTGAGAAACCGCTCGCCAGACTGCTCGGCCACCACCCGGCCCAAACCGAGATCGTGAGGCGTTTCGGTGAGTTTGGGGGAGTCTTGTCCGGGCGGTAGGGGAGCGGTCATCTCCGCGAGTTTAGTCTGGATAAGCGGCCCTGACCGCGCTGAGCCACGTCTGTGCGATCAGCAAGTGCCCCGCTCCCGACGGATGGACTCGGTCAGGTGCCCAGCGCTGCGGCGTACTGGCGTCCACTGCGGCGTCGAAGGCGGGTTGCAGCGCCACCAGCACGGCTCCGAATTCATCAGCCAACTCGCCGACGATGCGGGCGCGGTTCTCGACTTCCAGGCGCATCGGGTCGGCCTTGTCGACTTCCACCAGAAATGGCGTGACGAGCACCAAGCGGCACTCTAAAATGCTGGCTTCACCCAGCAGGCCGCGCAGGGTCGCCCGGTATTCTTCTGCGTTGACGGCCTGATTCGGCGCACCGTCAAAGCTGCGCCATACATCGTTCACGCCAATTTTGACGCTCAGCAGGTCGGGCTTCAGGGCCGTCACGTCACTTTGCCAGCGTTGCCGCAGATCGCGCACGGTGTCGCCGCTGACGCCCCGATTCATGAACTCAATCGGGCAGGCTGGATCGTCCACCAGCAGTTGCTCACGAATCCGCGAGACGTAACCGTCGCCGTAGCCCTCGGGGTCTTCGCGCCGCCCGGTGTCGGTGATGCTGTCCCCGATAAAGACCCAGCGCTGCGGCTTGTTCGCTGCGGCAGTCATCCGTTTGCCCCAGTCATCTCGCCCGCCACCCGGCTGAGTTGCTTGTTGGCTCCCTCGCTCACCACGCCGCCGTGATAGGTCACGATGGTGTTCACGTCCAGAGCGGCCATCTTGCTCACCGACTCGCTCGCCGCCGTCATGTCGGGCGTGACCTGCGCTCTGGGTGCGCCGAGCTGACCCTGTTCGGAAACCAGTGCGTCTCCGGTGATCAGCGTCTTGCTGCGCTCCAGGTACAAGCTGGCGTGGCCGAAGGTGTGGCCCGGCGTCGCCACCACCCGCACGCCCCCGGCCAGCGGCAGCACCTCGCCGTCCCTAAGGGCGCGGTTCACTTTGACCTGTACCGGCGGCAGGGCCGACATCCGGCGGATCATCTCCTTGCGCGGCTGCGGCACAGTGGGGTCGGCCATCATCTGCTCGACCTGCTCCGGCTTGGGCCTTTTTTGCGGCCACTCGTCACCTTCTATCATTGGAATCTCGCGCTCCAGCGCCCAGATCTGTGCGCCACTGGCCGCGATGATCGCTGGCAGGCTGCCGATGTGGTCGAGGTCGTGGTGGGTCACGATGACCTGCTTGATGTCTTGAAGACTCAGTCCATGTGCGGCCAGTTCGGCGTTGATGGCGTCTTCCATACCCGGCACTCCGGCGTCCACCAGGGTATGCCCGGCCGTATCTGATTAGCGGCTTCCGGCGCTCCCGTCCAAGGACGAGGGTGCTGCTGTTAAGCTGTGGCGCATGGCTGGGACGCTGAGAGAACAGGATCTG
>NZ_VKDB01000026.1 GCF_007280555.1 Deinococcus detaillensis
CAGATCCTGTTCTCTCAGCGTCCCAGCCATGCGCCACAGCTTAACAGCAGCACCCTCGTCCTTGGACGGGAGCGCCGGAAGCCGCTAATCAGATACGGTGGATGCTAAAAAGACTCTCCCAGAAATGGAGCGGGAGCATTCTAAAAGTATAATTGATGCCGGTGACAAGCTTTTTTATAATTCATACCGAGACATATATGGCTTTTTATCAGATTTGCTTCGTGAAATGCCAGATATGTCACTCGATGAAGCCGATGCGAAAAGTGTGATATGCAGACAGATTTTTATGCGTCTAATGCAAGACTATAGGTCATCACACTTACTGATTATGGCTGGCTATCCTTACAGCGCTGGATCGATCGTCGCATCAATGCTTGAGTTGGCTTATGAAATAGGCTGGTTAATCGACGACCAAGACAATTCGAGATTGGATAAATGGTCTAGTCATCAAGATTTAAGGTCTACGTCAGAGAATTATTTCAATAGAATGCAGAGCATAATAACGAGCACATATCCCAACGATAAAGACGAACGCTTAGAAATTGAAAGAGAGACTTACAAGAATCTTTCGGCTATGAAGCACGGAAACTCAGTTATCTTAAGGGAAGCACATTCCTTCATAAATGAGGAGAATTTGTGCTTAACTCCAATCCCAATATTGACTGGAAGCTCTCTGAATACATCTAAGTATGTTGCCTTCCAAGCTTCTAGAATAGCTTTGGTGGCAGGAGCATTTTTTGCAGACGGTTTTCTTGGTGTGGAGGCATTAAGCAGACTGGCAATCAGATTTACACAACTTGAGCAAGATTACAGAGAAGCCCATCGAGCTGTTAATGATACTACAGTTCAAAATTGAGGTTTACCCATGCCCCTAGACCCAGCCCTGAAAGAAGTCCTTCTTCAATTTGCCGCCGCGCCCCAACCAGACGGCCTCGACGAGATGCGTCAGGCGGTCATCGCCAGCGCTGAGCGCATGCCCAAGCGGCCCACCAAGATCGCTGGAACCCGTGATTTGTTGATTCCCGGCCCCGAGTCCGAGCTGCCTGCCCGCCTGTACTCACCGCTGGGCGCAAAACCTGAAGGCGGCTGGCCGCTGACGGTCTTCTACCACGGCGGCGGCTTCGTCGCGTACAGCATCGAGACGCACGATCAGGTCTGCCGCGAGCTGTGTGAGGGTGCGAATACAGCGGTGCTCAGTGTGGATTACCGCCTCGCGCCCGAACACAAGTTTCCTGCCCCCGTGGACGACGCTTACGCCGCTTTCGTCTGGGCCGCCGAGCACGCCGACGAGCTGGGCGTGGATGCTTCCAAACTGGCCGTATCGGGCGACAGCGCAGGCGCGAGCCTCAGCATCGCCGTGACCCAGCGTGCCCGCGACGAGAACGGCCCGGCCATCAAAGCGCAACTGCTGATCTACCCGGCAGCCGATTTCGTCAACACCGAGCGCTACCCCTCGCGCAAGGAAAACGGTGAGGGCTACTTCCTGACCGAGGAGCGCATGAAGTTCTTCGGCGAAATGTATCTGGCTGAGGCCGTGCACGGCGAGCACCCGCACGTCTCGCCCCTGCACGCCGCCAACCTCAAGAATCTGCCGCCCGCGCTGGTCCTCACCGCCGAGTTCGACCCGCTGCGCGACGAGGGGATGGCCTACGCCGAAGCGCTAGGGGCGGCGGGCAACCGCGCCGAGCAGCAGAGCGGCCCCGGCATGATTCACGGCTTTGCCAACATGACCGGCATCTCACCAGCAGCGGCGGAGCTGATGGATAGGGCGGCGGCCTGGCTGGGGCAGGAGTTGGCGGGCACAGCTTAAGGCAGAGACTTTTAACCTGTCTGACAGGTGCGCCGAGTCTGCGCTAGAGTGAGGGCGCTCAAAATCCTTCACCCGCTCTTTGCGCTCACGCCCGTCAGGAGGTTTACTTTCGTGGCCCCATTTCTCTCTAAACGCGATTTGCAGTTTCAGCTCTACGAGGTGCTGGACACCGCCTCTCTCCCCCACCGCCCGCGCTTCGCCGAGCATTCCCGCGAGGTCTACGACGACGTGCTGGCGCTGGCCTACAACGTGGCCGACAAGTATTTTGCCAACCATGCCCGCGAAGCCGACTTAAACGAGCCGCATGTCGTGGACGGCAAAGTGCAACTCGTTCCGGCAGTTCAAACTGCAGTCAACGCCTTCCGCGACGCCGGATTTTTCAGCGCCCACCACGACGAGAAGTTGGGCGGCCTGCAACTCCCCTGGGTGGTGCTTCAGGCGGTGCAGGCCAACTTTCAGGCCGCCAACGTCGGCTCCAGCGGCTACGCCTTTTTAACCATTGGCAACGCCAATTTGCAGCGCGAGTTCGCCTCTGAGGCGCAGCAGGCCAAGTACATGATGCCGCTGCTGGAAGGCCGCTGGTTCGGGACGATGGCCCTTTCCGAGCCACACGCCGGAAGCGGGCTGGCCGACATCACCACGTCTGCCACACTGCGCGAAGATGGCAGCTACAACATCTCAGGCAGCAAAATGTGGATTTCCGGCGGTGAACATGAGCTGTCCGAAAACATTGTCCATCTGGTACTGGCCCGTATCAAGGGCGCTCCGGCGGGCGTCAAGGGCATCAGCTTGTTTATCGTGCCGCGCTACCGGGTGAATGAGGACGGCTCAACAGGTGAATCGAACAACGTCGTGCTGGCGGGCCTCAATCACAAGATGGGCTACCGGGGCACCACCAACACGCTGCTCAATTTCGGTGAGGGCGGCGAAACAGTGGGCGAACTGCTGGGCGAAGCGGGGCGCGGCCTGGCCTACATGTTCAGGATGATGAACGAGGCCCGCATCGGCGTGGGCATGGGCGCGGTGATGCTCGGCTACGCCGGATACCTCGCCAGTCTGGAGTACGCCCGCGAACGCAAACAGGGCCGCCACGCCAGCAACAAAGACCCGCAGAGCGGCATGGTGGCGATCATCGATCACGCCGACGTCAAGCGCCTGCTGCTGCGCCAGAAGTCGTTCGTGGAAGGCGGGCTGGCGCTGGGCCTGTATGCCTCAGCGCTGGTCGACGAGATTCAGACCGGGCCGGAAGCCGAGAAGCCGGACAACGAACTGCTGCTCGATCTGCTGACCCCTATCGTCAAATCCTGGCCCAGCAAGTATAGCCAGGAAGCCTTGAGCGACGCCATTCAGGTGATGGGCGGCGCAGGCTACACCCGCGATTATCCGGTGGAGATGTATTACCGCGACAACCGACTCAACCCCATCCACGAGGGCACCGAGGGCATTCAGGGCAATGATCTGCTGGGCCGTAAGCTGGGTCAGGCGGGCGGGCGCGGCTTACAGGTGCTGATAGCGAAGATGCAGGTCGACCTTCAGACGTCAGGTGGCTTAGACGGTGTAGCCGAGATTCGCGCCGCTCTCCAGACTGCCATGCAAGAGTGCGGCGCGGCGTTTGGGAAGATTCTCAAACGCGCTGCCGAACTCGGCCCCGATCTGTTTCTGGCCAACGCCAACAGCGCCCTGGAAGCCCTCGGCCACACCGTCATCGGCTGGATGTGGCTGCGGCAAGCAGCAGCGGCGGCCAAAGCCTTGCCAAATGCCAAAGGCGACGACTCGGACTTTTACCGGGGGAAGTTGCAGGCTGCCAAATTCTTCGCCGTTTACGAATTGCCCAAAATCAAGTTTCACACCGACCTCCTCGCCAGCGCCGATCCCACCACCCACGATATGCAAAGCGCGTGGTTTTAGAACCTATTGGATCATCTTCATCAGCGCTGCTTTGACGGCGGCGCGGCGACTCACCGGCATCTCGCAAGCCCTCAGGAGGCTCCATTGAATACTGTCCCAGACACCAGCCCACTCAAGACCGTTCAAGTTTCTGGCCGCAGCATGGCCTACACCGAAATTTGCCCCCAGCGTCCCAAAGCCACCGTCCTCTTTTTGGCGTGGCTGGGCGGCTCGCGCCTCGGCTGGCAAAGCGTGGTGGGCGAGATCGGTCAGGACTACCGGGCGCTGGCCCCCGATCACCGCGACACCGGCGACTCCCAAATGGTTGAGGACGCTTACACCCTGACCGACTTGGCCGATGACGCCGCCGAATTTCTCAAAGCTCTCCAAACCGGCCCCGTCTTCGTGGTGGGCCTCAGCATGGGCGGGATGGTGGCGCAGCATCTGGCCCTGCGGCACCCCGAGTTGGTGCGCGGCTTGGTGTTGGTATCCACCACAGCGGGCGGGGCGGGCAGTACTCCCGCCACCGAACGCGGTCGTAACGCTCTGTTTTTGTCCACCGACATCGAAGCTGGAGAGCGGGCGCGGCAGGCTTTGGCGCTGATGGCCGCTGACGGCCTGCTGGAGCGTGACCCCGCCGCCTTTGACGTTGCCCAACACAATGCCGAGCAGCACCCCCAGAGCGCCGAGAGTTACAAGCGGCAGTTTCGGGCCATCCGCAGCCACGACACTGCCGCCGAGCTGAGCCAAATCAAAGTGCCGACGCTGATTTTGCACGGCGAAACCGACGATCTGATTCCGCTGCCCAACGCTCAGCGCCTCGCCGAGAGCATCTCTGGTACAAACATCAAAATCTACCCACAGACCGGACATATGCCGCAAGTAGAGCGGCGAGACGAGTTTCTGGCCGACTTGCGCAGCTTCCTGCAACAGTACGCATGAAGTTCCTGCTGCTGCTGGGCTTGCTGGGAGTCAGCGTCGCCTCGGGGCAGGACGCTTCGTTCAGTGACGGTTTCGCGCTGCCGTCCGGGCGAATTCAGTGTCAGTTTAGCGACGAGAAGACTCCGCCCGCGCTGAGCTGTGAAGTGCAACTCGCACAGTTCAGGCCGCCCACCCGGCCCGCCGACTGCCCGCTGGCTTGGGGCGATTCGCTGGGCCTAGGCGTCACCGGCAAAGCGTACTTCGTCTGTCACGGCGACACAGTATTTGATCCCTTGCGGCCCGCGCTGGCCTACGGCAACACTTGGCGCACGCCCGGCCTGACACCAAATGGCCGGATCATCTGCCAGTCGCGTCCCAGCGGCCTGCGCTGCACCAATGCTGATGGGCACGGCTTCGAGCTGGCCCGCGCTTATTACCGGCTGTTCTGAATACATTCAAAGGAAAATCCTATGCCCCTACAACCCCTGTTTGACCTTACTGGAAAAGTTGCTCTCATCACTGGCGGCTCACGCGGCCTCGGCCTGCAAATTGCCGAAGCGCTGGGCGAATACGGCGCGATAGTGGTGCTGACCGCCCGCAAGCAAAACGAACTCGACGAAGCCAAAACCCACTTGGAAGGCTTGGGCGTGGAAGTGATGACCATTCGCAACGACCTGAGCGATTACCCCAGCATCGAACCGATGGTGCAGCAAATCGTGGACGCTTGGGGCCAGATCGACATTCTGGTCAACAACGCCGGAACCACTTGGGGCGCGAAAAGCCAAGATCATCCGCTGGACGCCTGGGAAAAGGTCATCAATCTCAATATCAACGGCCTGTTTTTGGTGACGCAGGCGGTGGGCAAGCTCTCGATGATTCCGCGCCAGGGCGGGCGGATCGTCAACATCGCTTCGGTAGCAGGCCTTCAGGGCAACGGCATGGGCATGATTCCCACGCTGGCCTACAACACCTCCAAAGGCGGCGTGGTCAACCTGACGCGCACACTGGCCGCCGAGTGGGCGGAGTACAACATCACTGTCAACGCCATTTGCCCCGGCTACTTTCCCACCAAGATGACCAAAGGCACGCTGGATTACGGCATGGAGCGCATTCTGGCCGCCACGCCCCTGCGCCGCATCGGCAACGAGCAGGACTTGAAGGGACTGGCCCTGCTGCTGTCCAGCGACGCTTCCGCCTTCATGACCGGCCAAAACATCGCGGTGGACGGCGGAGCCATGTTGATATGAACGTGTTGATATGAGCGGTGTCGGTTTAGAGAGTGAAGGCGCACGGCGGCTCGTCCAATTGGGATTAGAAGGGAGCGGCCATTCCAAATGGATTGGTCTAAATAAATCGGCGTGCGGCTGCGCTCGTTTGCAGCGGGCACAGTCGAGATTGAGCTTGACTTGCGCCCCGACCTCACCCAGCATCACGGGCAGGCGCACGGAGCCGTCATCGGTTACCTCGCCGACACCGTGAGCGCCTGGGCAGCCGCCAGCTTGGAGGGCGACGTGGTGACAGCGGAATACAAGCTCAATTTTCTGACGGCGGCACGCGGTGAACTGCTGTGGGCGCGGGGCGAAGTGCTGCGGGCCGGGAAACGGCAAGCGGTGGTGCGCTCGGATGTTTACTCGCTCAGTGGCGAGGAGCAAACCCATGTCGCCACCGCTCTAGCCACCATCGCGGTGATCGGGCCGAGGAGCTGAAGGCCAATCAAATCGCTCCAGTCTTGCGCCGCAGCGGCAGCAACCCTGAGCCGCCGACCAAGCCGAATAAGTCGGGCTTGAGGAAGTCCATGCTGCGGCACAAAGCATTGAGAGTTACCGCCCCACGTGACCCACAACCCGCAGGCACGACTGGTAGAGCGGTCAAGCCTATCCCCAGCCTCAGCCCCGCAGGAGGGTTATGCAGCCCAGTGAACTTCAGTCTCACCTCGGCCAACAAATCGCGCTTTCCGAGTGGCTAGAGATCACCCAAGAGCGCGTCAGCGCCTTTGCCGACGCCACCAGTGATCATCAATTCATTCACGTCGACCCCGAGCGGGCGGCTCAGACTCCTTTCGGCGGCCCCATCGCCCACGGCTTCCTGACGCTCTCACTGCTGGCGGGTCAGTTCGCCAATCTGGGCGGCAGTCTGCAACTGGAGGGCGCAAGAATGGTGGTCAATTACGGCCTCAACCGGGTACGCTTCATTGCTCCGGTGCGGGTGGGCAGCCGCTTACGCAACCGCGCGGTGCTGCAAAGCGTGGAAGAAGGCGCGGGGTATCTGCAAGTGACGGTGCTCAACACCGTAGAAATCGAAGGGCAAGACAAGCCCGCCATGATTGCGGAGTCGCTGGGACGGGTGTATTTGTAGAAACCTTTTGAGAAGCTTTAAATCGACCGCAGGAGTTCGGCGCGGACTTGCTCGGCGTCACTCGGCCTTTTGGCCGGATCAGCTTCCAGCAAGTTAACGCACAGCTTTGCCAGCGGCTCCCCTGCCAAATCTAATTGGCCGTCTGCCGGCAATTCGCCCATCAGGCCCCAGTACAGCAACACGCCCACGCCGTAGAGATCGCTCTGCGGCCCCAACACCTCGCCGCGCTGCGCTTCGGGCGACTGAAAAGCGGCGGTGCCAATTCGGAGCGGCACGGCAAAGGTTTCGCCGATCGGCCCCGACAAATCGTAGTCCAGTAAAGTGGCCGCGCCACTCTTTTGCACCAAGATGTTATCGGCCTTGACGTCCCGGTGCAGCCAGCCGCCCGCGTGCATGGCCGCCAGACCCTCCAGCACGTCGCTGAGCGTCCGCACGAAAGCTGGGCGCTCGCGCTCAAGGGCGGGGCGAAAACGGTAGCGGCCAAACAGCTCGGTGCCTTTGGTAAAGCGCAGCACCACTGCCGGCTGACCCGCCACTTCGCTGAGCATCATTACTTCTGCCAAATGCGGCCCGCGCACCCGCATCCTGGCTTCTCGCGCGGCGTGATCGGCCAGCGGCGGCGCAAACAGCTTGACCGTATAAGCTTCTCCGTCGTCGCCCAGCGCCACATACACCAAACTGGACGCACCCTGTCCCAGCGGACGAATCAAGGTGTAATGGTCAGCCAAACGGGTGCCAGCGAGCGACATACCTCAGCCTAGCGCTTCACGTCTGACACGAATCCCTCAAGTCACCCTAACTTTCATGAACCTGTCTTTTGCGCCCCTCTTGCCATTTGGGTTTTTGAAGCGGCATTCACCCCTGCCCCGATCGACTGCGGCGCGGCCTGCCCCCCACCAAGTTCCGCATTCTTTCATGCTAGATGGGCTATTCTTTGCAAGATTGCTTTTGGCTGCCCCGCTTCCGCTGACCCAGATGGAACTCAGCGGGCGAAAGCGGGGCGGCCCTTGCCAAAGATCAGGAGTCAGATGACTAAACTCAAAAAACCGCCGAACGCCTTCCAGCGCCTCTGGAAAGAATTACTTGAGCCGATTGTCTTTGCAGTCGTCATCACTCAGTTCATTGCCACCTTGGTCGGCGTAGACGGCGTGAGCATGATGCCCAACTTGCGCCACCATGAACGCGTGCTCGTGCCCAAGTACGAAACGTGGCTGCACAAAGTCGGCATCGGGGATTTCAAACGCGGTGACATTTTGATTTTTAAGCCGCCCGCCGCCGCCGAAACACGCACTTTTTTTAATTTATGGACCTACCGCCCCTTTTTGATCAAACGGCTGACCGGCCTCCCAGGTGACAAGTTGCGCATTTCAAAAGGCGTGGTGTTTGTCAATGGCAAAGCGCTGAGTGACAATTACACCGCCGATTACTGGAAGTCGCAGGGCTGCTGGGATACCGGCAGTCCGATCGCCAATCAAATTCAGTCGAGCCTCAAAGGCATCTTGACCGATCAAGCTGAAATCACTATTCCTGCCGGAGAGTATTTCGTGATGGGCGATAACCGCACCGAGAACGGCTCGGAAGACTCGCGCCTGTTCGGGCCGATTCCGCTGCGGGATATCGCGGGCCGCGCCGCTGCCGTGATCTGGCCGATCATGCGACAGGAGAACGCCAAGTACAACTGCGCCATTCAAAGCGCCAATCCCGCCGATTACGTTACGACCAGCGGCAAAAGCAACTTGAACTGGCGTATATTGACGCGGCCAGAGACTTTTAATCAGGATTTCGGGAAGTAAAACGTACGGGCTGCAGAGATTACGGAGTAAAGCATAAACTGAGATCGGGACGGTAAAATCCACCGTCCTAATCTCAGTTTATATAGATTCCCTACAATCCATAAAAATTTCGGTCACTCACTCATGCGCTTTGGTATCCACGCTTCAGAATCTGCGTTTTGACTTCTCAGTACCCCTTGCCCAACTCCACCTTATTCTTCGGCACCTCGCCGCGTGCGAGTTGGCCCAGCACTCCCTCGGCATAGTCGGCGGCCCGCTGCTGCATATCCTGAGTGGTGCTGGCAATGTGGGGCGTGATCAGCACGTTGCCGCGCCCCCACAGCGGATGCCCCTGCGGCAGCGGCTCAGGGTCGGTCACGTCCAGCACTGCGCCGCCCAAGTGGCCGCTGTCTAGAGCCCAAACGAGCGCCGCCGTGTCCACCAGTTCGCCGCGTCCCAAATTGTAGAGCCACGCGCCAGACTTAAGGCTGGCCAGCACCCCAGCATTCACGATCTGCTTGGTGGCTTCGGTCAGCGGCAGCAGCAACACCACATCGTCTGCCGTGCTGAGCGCCGCTTGAATCTCCTGCAGCGTGCTGCTGGAACGCAGGCCGGTGATCTGTGCGCCGAAAGGAGCCAGCAAGTCACTGAGAATGCGCCCGATGTGGCCGTAGCCCCACACCACCACGTTGCGCCCTTTCAGCGTCCACAGTTGTCCGGGGCGCTCCCAGCTCCCTGCCTGTGCAAAGCGGATCAGGCCGCGCCCTGCCGCCAACAGAGTGGCCGCCGCGTGCTGGGCCACCGCCTCGTCGTGCAGTTCGTGGGCATTGTAAAGGGTCACACCGGGCGGCAACATCTCGGGCCAGCCGTCGATTCCGGCAGTCAGGGTCAGCACCCACTTGAGGCCGGGACGCGAAAGAACTTGTAAGCGCAGCTTTTTGGGCATGCCCCACGCCACCAAGCCTTCAAATTCACCTTCAGGCAAAAAGTCGGCGCGGTAATAAGCAGACTCAGTACCCTCGGCAGTTATGGCGCGAAACTCCAGCAGATCAGGCATCAGGACGCGAGTGGGCGTCGTTGTGGGCGGCTTGGGCATCATTCCATTCCTCCAAAGTAATTTCCATATGAACGTCGGTGCGCTTGGCGTGTTCGGTGCGGCCCATTTCGCGGAAACCGCTGGCTGCAAACGCCCGCTGAGCGCGGCGGTTGTGCAAAAAAGTGGTCAGCCGAATGCGCCTCAAGGTCGGTTGGCGCGTTCCAAAGGCCCAGTCCAAAGTGGCCTGCACCGCTTCGCGTCCGTAGCCCTCCCCCCAGAGTGTTCGCTCGCCGATCATTACGCCGAGGGTGGCGGTGGTGGGGCGCGAGGGCGGTGAGGGGCGCAGGTCGTAGAGTTCGATGCTGCCAATCAGGCGCTGATCTTCGTTCATGATGCCAAAGCCGTGGCGTTCGCCGCTGCGCTCCTCGTCTTGCATCACTTTGCGGAACAGCCACTCTGGCAGCCGGATCGGTTGAGCGCCGTTCCAGTCGGCCAATTCGCGGTCACGAAAATAACTGTACAAAGTGCGCCACTCGGCATTGTTCATTTCAAGCAGGGGTTTGAGCGTCACCCTCCCCCAATTCAGCTCAGCCCGCTGCTGCCCACTCATCGGCTCCATCTTATCGGTAAACACCGGCTGAGCGGCAAACATGGTGAGAGCGGGCTAAGCACTGCGGGCATCCGGCGGATCGACATACACCGTTTTTTGTTGGGTGTAGTGAACCTGCCCCGAAGGAGCGCCCTTGGGCCGCCAGACGTGCTTGATACGGGTATAATCCACCGGCACATTGCCGCTGAGCCGCGCTTTGCTGTGCTGGGCGGCGAGCTGAGCGGCGTACAAGATATCCGGCAAATCGAGGTCGCGCCCGCCAGTTCTGACCAAGACATGCGACCCCGGATAGCCCTGCACGTGAAACCAGTAATCGGTGCTGCGCCCCAAACGGTGGGTCAGCACCGCGTTTTCTTTGTTGTTGCGGCCCACCAACACCTCAAAGCCGCCGGGCGAGGTGTACCGCGCTCCGTAAGCGCTGCGCAGCGGCTGCTCGGCGGTGAGTTGGGTTTCGAGGGCGGCGAGCTGCTCCAAACTGGAGGAGTCCAGGTCGCTGAGGCGGCGCTCGACCTCGGCGTAATCCTCGCGCAAGGTGGGTTCGCGCTCGGCTAGCCGCTCGAACACGTCCTCGCGGCGGCGGGCGCGGTTGTAGCGCTTCTCAGCGTTTTGAATAGCACTTAGGGATGGTTCTAGCGCAATCGGCACTTCGCCTTCCCCAGAAAAGTCGGGCAGCAGCGCCGACGACACGCCCGCCTCGACGGTGTGCGCGTACGCCATCAGCAAATCGGCTTCGCGGCGGTTTTGGGCGGCCTCGTCCAAGCCGAGGGTGGCCCGCTCCACGTCGCCGAGTTGGTGGGTCAGCAAGGTCAGGCGCTTGGCCAGCGGTTCGCGCAGCGCTTTGCGAAGTTGGGCGGCTTTCTCGGCGCGGGCCGCTTCACGCGAGGCGTCGTTGAGGCTGGCCTCCGAAGCGCTGAGGGTCGGGTCAACGACCAAGCTTTTGAGGGCTTCTAAGACTTGCGGCCACCGCTCACCCGCTGCGCCCACGAAGCCGACGCGGCGCACCAATTCGGCGCTGAGACTCGGCCCTAAACCGTCGATCTGCTCACGCCAACGGGAAACCGGCAGGTCAGCTAAACTTTCAGCCTCCTGCGCCGTCATCGTGCGCGGATCGAACTTGTCGTAAGGCGGCGGCGGCACATACACGCCCCCGCTTCTGACGGTGCGGAAGCGGTTGCGGCTGTTGGTGATCTCACGCCCGGCGCTGAGAATCCGGCCTTGCCAAGCGTCTGCATCTTCTTGCAAGGGTTCCAAGACCAGCAGGTTGGTGTTGCGTCCGGTCAACTCGAACAGCAGCCGCACGGCCGGCACGTCTACAAATCCACCCTCACCCGCGAAGGCAAACTGGGCCACCCGGTCAAGCTTGAGTTGCTCGGCGCTGAAGAGTTCGCCGCGCACTTTGGCCGCCAAAAAACGCTGAAAGGCGTTGTGGGCATCGCCGCGCAGCCGCTCACGGCTCAGGTAAATCACCGGCTGCGGCGGGCGGTACGACAGCACCAGATTGCTGACGCCCTTTTGACCTTCAAAGAGCAGCGCTGCCGACGTTTCATCGGGAAAAACCCAGCCCAGCGTGCGGGCCGGTAAATGTTCCCGAAGCTCAGCGAGAGTGCGCGATAGAGCTAAACCTTCCATAAGCTTTTATTGTGCCGGTTTTGCAGGGAACAAATGGGAAATGAGGTACCCCTTTGCCCACTCACAATAGGCCTCTCCTCTCCTATTTGCCCAGCACGAACTGAATCAGCCGCTTGACCGCCGCGATGTCCGACGGGTTGCTTACTTTGTAGCCGTTGACGAACAAGGTCGGCGTGGCATTGACACCCGCCGCTAAGGCTTCTTGCAGTCCGGCGTCTACGTTGGCTTTACCGCCCCGGTTGGCGAGGCAGGTTTTGAAGGTGTCCCCGCTGAAGGTATTGGCTTTGCCGCTGGCAAGCCGAGTGGCCAGCGCTATGAAATTGGGATTGGGATTGGCGGCTTTCGTCCAGGCCGTCCAGTTGGGGGTATCAAACAGCGCGTCTTTGTAGGCCCAGAATTGCCCCTGCGCGGCGGCACACTCGCTGGCTTCGGCGGCGGCGCGGGCATTCGGGTGAATTTGCTCCAGGGGAAATTGGTGAAATTCAAAGCGCAGGGTGTTGCCGTAGGTTTTTTGCAAATCTGCTTGCAGAGCAGGCCAAGCTTGCTGCTCAAATTGCTGACAAAAGGGACACTGGAAATCACTGAAAAGTCGCAGCACCACTGCCGATTTGCTGGGCCCGAGCGTATTGGCCGTGCTGATAAACACCTTGCTGGGCACCTCCGCCAACTTGAGACTAAATTGCAGGCGCTGCCCCATTTGCTTGGTGGTCACTTGGTACTGCTCGGCGCTGATGGTCATGCCCGCTGGAGTACTCATTTGCGGCTTGACCTGTGGGTTACCGAGGTATCCGGCATAAGGCGTCGCCAGCCCGTCACCGTAGCCGCTCAGCACGCCGAGCAGTTGGCCCGCTTTGGCCGCGTCCGGCGTCGGCAGCGTCACGGTTGCGCCCGCCAAATACGAACCCCGACTCACCAGCGTGATCTGGGTGCCGTCGGGGGCAATGAGAGTGTTGCCGCTTTTGACGTAAGCCGAGAGCAGCGGGTTGCCGTCCAGCGAGGTGCTGAGGTTGCCGACTTGGGCTAAGGCCGCGCCGCCGAGAAGCGCGAGTGACAACGAAATAAAGCGAGCAAAACGAATCATCCCGCCATTCTAAGCGGGATGATCCTTCAGGGCTATGACAAGGTGAGGCTTTGAAGACGCCGGTTAAACCCGCACAAATTCGTCTACATTGACCACGAACATCACCGCGCCGCCCACCGGCACTTCCACCGGATCGGCCACCAGCCCTTCACCCTGCTCCCCCATCGGAACGCTGGGCGTGACCAAGCGGCTGCGGCTGCGGCAGTTTTGGGCCACCAAAGTTTTGAGGTGCGGCAACCGCTCATCTTGGACGCCGATCATCAAAGTGGTGTTGCCCTCGCGCAAAAAGCCGCCGGTTGACGCGAGCTTGGTGACTTCGTAGCCCTGCTCGGAAAGGCTGCGCATCAGTCCGGGCGTATCGGCGTCTTGGACGATGGCGAGTACCAGTTTCATGGGTGTCAGTTTAGCAGATGGGGTGTGAGGGGGAAGTCATGAACCGGCCTTGGCAGGATTCGTGAATTGGTAGCGCTGTTTCCAACTCACGGATGAGCCGGTGGTCATATAAGCGGTATAGGTGAACTCGGCGTACCACTGCGCAGTATTGCCCGCTTTAGCCGCACTAATATGGCCAATGGCCCATTCGCCGGGGGTGATGGCTTTATTGGCTGCGGTGTTGGCTGCCCAACTGCCGTTGTTGCTCCACACCGCGTCACTGCTTGTCAGCGTACAAGCAGCTTCTGGAGTGGGAGTAGTTCCAACACAACGGTAACCTCCCTTGGCTCCCACCATCAGCGTGCCCTTGGCTGGAACGATGGGCGAGTTGTCAGCAGTTGCTGGATCACCGTCACCGTTGAGCAAAATAGCAGTGTAATCAAGCTCACGAACATCCGGTGCGCCAGCAGTAGAAGTCAGATTGGCGTTGACGGCGGGAATCGTAATTTTCCCTGAAGTGTCCACTTCATAGCCCAAGTTAGTCAGACTCACCCGGTAAGCGTCTTGATATCCTGTTGGCGTAACGCCACTAATGCCGCCATTACACCCCGCCAAAGGCAACACCAGCGCCCACAACAACCACACCTTTTGAAATCCGAACTTCTTTCCTGCTTGCTTCATGCCTTTTCCTCCGGGTCTTGATCTCTAAGCTGTGGGTTGAGCATATAAAACGCCAGCCGCTTCATGCCCACCAAAAAGTCCACGTTCTCCACCATCACATCACGCCACTCATCACTGATCTCTTGCAAACCGCGCTCATGTCCCGCGCCGTCTTGGGCCGGCTGAATGAGGGTCGGCGCGAAATTCAGAATACCTTTTACGCCCGCTTCGACCATAGACTGCGCCGCAGCCTGAGCGTGTTCGGGCGGCACCGCCAAAAAGCCCATATCAATGGCCCGGCCCTGCGCGGCTTGCTGCTGGGCAAAAGCAGCAAGGTCGCGAATGTGCTGGATATTCAGTTGGCGCGGCTGCGCAGAAGCTGCCAACTCTGAGCCGCTCACGCCCTCGCGCTGAGCGGGAACGTCAACGGGCATGCCGATCAGCTCGGCCTTGACATCAAACAGGCCCACGTAGCCAAACTGGTACTCGCTGGCCCCCGGATAATGGGCGATGGCTTGCCCCAGTCTACCCATGCCCACGATGACCACGCTCCACGAGCGGTTGAGGCCCAGCACGCGGGTCAGCTCGCGCTTGAGGACGCTAACGGTGTAGCCCATGCCGCGTGTGCCGAATCTGCCGAAATATGCCAAATCCTTACGGACTTGAAAGGCGCTGACCTGAGCACGCTCGGCCAGTGCGCCGCTGCTGGTGGTGGGCACTTCGGCGCGTTCGAGCTCCTCAAGAATCCGCAGGTAGGTCACCAACCGCGAAACGGCGGCGGTGGGAATGCCGGGAACGCCCTGAACCGTCACGCTGCCGCGTCCAGCCGCTCAGCGAACTCGGAAGTGATCAAAGCCGTTGTCGTTGAGCTTGGTTTCGGCACGCAGCACCGCCTCGCCGGAAAAGGGGCCGATCAAGACCGTGACCTTTTTGCCTTCCGGCGCTTGCACGCTGGGGTTGTAGCCCAAGTCGTCCAGCAAGCCCACCAGGCGGGCGGCACTTTCTTGGCGGTCAAACGCGCCGACTTGCAAATACACCGGGCCACTGGGCGCAGCCGCTTGCGCGGGCTGGCTGGGAACGGCCTGAGCGGGCGCAGGTGCCGGTGAACTGGCCGCCGGAGCCGCCGAAGGACTCGGAGCGGCGGCACCAGCAGCATCATTACGGGCGCTGCCAGAGCTGCCACTGGCTGCTGGCTGCTCCAAACCGCTGCTGACCGACGAGCGCGGCGCGTACAGCAGTGCGCCGCCGTAAGCCCGCGAGATGTCGCTGAGCGCTGCGTTGGCGTCGCTGGCATTGGCAAAGGGGCCCACTTGCGCCACCACTTGCGACCCCAAATCAATCGGATAAACGGTGTAGCCCAGCGCGCTCACCGCAGCGGTGCTGGCCTGCGCTTCAGACACGCTGCCGAAGGTGCCGAGGCTGATGCGGTAATCGCGCCGCAGCGGAGTGCGGTTCTCACTGGTCGCTACTGCTCCGCCGCTGCGGGGCGGTGTAGTTGCTGCCGCAGTGGGCGGCGCGGTAGGAGACGGAGGAGTGGTCGGCTGACCTGTTGCCGGTTGGGCCGTCGGCGCTGGCGTGGTGGTTACGGGCGGCTGACTGGTGTCCGGCTGCGGCGTTACAGGCGGCGCAAGTGGGCTGGTCGCCACCGGGCCGGTGCTGGGTTGAGTTTGACCGAGTTGTGCAGGAGTTACCGTGCTGGGCGGTGTGGTCGGGGATTCGGGCTGAGCCACCGTTGCCGCTTGGTCGCCGCTGGCCGGAGTGGAGGCGGCAGGATCAGTGACGGGCGTTTGGGCCGCCTGCGAAGGATCAGTGGCGGGGCTTGCAGCAGGCGCAGTGGCAGCAGGAGTGCTGGGCACGGCGGAAGTCGTTCCAGTTTGGCGCACGCTTCCTTGGCCTGCGTCCGGCGGCGTGACGGCTTGGGTGTTGGTGACGCCCGTGCCGGGCGCAGCAGGAATGTCAGCGGTGCTGGCCGGAGTCGGCGTCAGCGCACTGGGGGTGGTGGCGGCGCGGTTGCGCTGAGTCAGGAGCAAGCTTCCGAGGCCCAGCGCCAAGACCACAATTAAAATGCCGATCAACAGATCAGGTAAACGTCGTCCTACAAGTCTCATGGTAGCTACCTCGAGCTACAGAGTAGGACATTTAAGGAATAAGGGGATGGGAGAGAGGCGAGAAAACCGCTCCTCCCCGCCCCTTTTCTCAGTGCCAAATTGGTATGCGCCGCGTTATTTCAGTTCGGCTTTGGCAGCGGCCAATCCCAGTTTGGCCGCAGAAGTAAAAGCAGTTTTGGCTTCGGCGTCTTTGCCCTGCGCTTTGCGCGACAAGCCGAGCTGATACCAAGCCGCCGCGTTTTTGGGATCTTCGACGGCCACGCTGCGCAAAGTCGGCTCTGCTTCGGCAAAGCGCCCCGCCGAGAGCAGCGCCGCGCCGAGGTTGAGCCGGGCGCTCAGGGTGTCGCCCAAGCGCACGCTGTCACTGAGGGCCGCAATCGCCGCCGGATAGTCCTTGAGGGCGTAAGCGCTCAGGCCCAGCCACAGCGAAGTTTCAGCGCTGGGCTGCTTGGCGGCGCTGCCCGCAAGCGCTTTAGCCGCCACCAAATAGTCTTTGAGGCGGTAAGCGCTGACGCCCTGCACAAACGCGGCGCGGGCCTGCGTGGCAATGTCGGCAGGCGTGGGCGCGGGGCTGTCGGCCAGCTTGAGGGTAAGCTCGGCGCTCTTGCGGGCCTCGGCATTTTGACCCAAGGCCAACTGCACCGCCGCCAAATTCAGGAAAATGCTGGCGTTGCCCGCTTCCAGCGTAGCGGCTTTTTGCCAAGCGCTCAGGCTGCCCTTCAGATCACCGCTGCTGGCCAGCAGACCTGCCAAAGTGGAGGCGGCGCTGGCCGAGCGGCTGTCGGCCTGAACCGCTTCTTTGGCGGCTTGGGCGGCGGCTGGCACTTTGTTTTGGAGTTGCAGCAACTGGGCTTTGCGGACCAGCAAGCGGGAGCGGTCGGTGCCGCTGAGTTGCCCTCCAGCGGCGCTGTCGAGTTCGCGCACCGCCCGGTCAGGCAGGTTTTGGGCGGCGTAGATGTCGGCGATCAGGAGGGCCGCTCCGGCACGGGTGGCGTCGTTTTGCAGCGCACCGTAGAGCAGCGGCAGCGCTCCAGCGCCGTTGCCGGAAAGGGCCACCGCTTGGCCGAGGCGGTAGCGCAAATTGGCGTCGCTGGGGTCAATCGCCAGCGCCTGCGTCAGGGTGGCGCTCAGGGCGGCGTAATCCTGGCGGCGGTTTTGCTCACCGGCCAGCGCTTCCAAGACCTGACGGCGGGCAGTGGGCGCGGCATTGCCCGATAGCGCCGCCGCCGCCGTGAACTGCTTAAGCGCTTCGTCATACTCTTTGTTCTTGACCGCGATAATGCCGAGGTTGTACGGCCCTTCAAAGCTGGCAGGCGAGAGCGCCACGAACTGACCCAGTTCAAAGCGGGCACCAGTCAGGTCACTCAGCGCGAACAAGCTCAGCGCCAAGCCGAAATGCGGCTCAGGTTGCTGGTAATTCTCCGAAATCAGTTCTTCGTAAATGGTGCGGGCCTGCGCCCACTTGCTCTGGGCAAACAGCGCTTTGGCCGAGTTCAGACGCACAATCTGGGCGTCGGTCAACGGCACAGCGGGCGCTAAAGCGGCAGCAGGCAGGGCCGAAGGAGCGGCCACAGGAGAAACGGGCGAGCCCGGCGCGGCTGGAACCTCAGCCTGAGCTTGCGCCTGCTGCTTTTCGAGCTGGGCTTTGAGCGCTTTAGCCCGGTCTATGGCCGCTTGACCGCCCGTTACGCTCTGCTGATCGAGGGTGTTGCTGATGTTGATGGTCTGCAGGGTATCGACCATCGTCTGAGCGCGGGCCAGCGGCGCGGCAGCCAGCGCCAAGGTGAGAAAGGAAAGGGCTACCCAGCGCCGACGCGAGGGGGCAGGCGCAGGGTAGGCGGGAGCCAGCGGCGAGGGCAATCGTGTCTTCATCGTGCTTGTCATGCTAGCAGTTGGCTCTTGCCCAACCCTTACACCCAGACCAGCACTTCCTACCGGCTGCGCTGGGTCAGCCACGCGGCCATGTCGTTCATCGGCCCGCTTTGCATCGGCGCGAAGGTGTCTTGGGTAATGGCGGGCGAGAGGCCCAGTGAGTGCCCCAAGCCCGCGTAGAGTTTGAAAGTGTGATCCGCGTTGCCCGCCGCGCCCAGCGCGTCGTTGAGGCGCTTGGCAGCGGCAGGGTCAATGTTGCCGTCGTTCTCACCTTGCATGATCAGCACCGGCAACTTGAGGCGGGGAGCCAATTCGCCCAAAGTCGGCAGGGTGGTGGCGGGGGCGTACATGGGCGACTGGGGCGTGAACTGCTGGTAAAACTGGCGAATTTGCGGCAAGGCTTCGGCCTTCAGATCGATCAACCCGTCTTTGTTGGTGTCGAGCAGGGTGCTCAGCATGGGTTTTTGTGGCGTGCTCTCCAGCGAGAGCAGCAAGCTGGCTTCGGTCTTGGCCAGGCCACTGCCGTTTCCGTAGAGCGCAGCCAGCACGCCTTCGAGGTCTATTTTGCCGTCTTTGCTGTAGGGCTGCAAATAGGCCAAGCCGACGCGTTCAAACTGGTTGGCAAACGAATCGGCAAACGAGTCCACCACCGGCCCCTGCACAATCAGGCCGCTGGCATTGGTCTCCAGTGCCAAGCTGGACGCGATGACGCTGCCTTCGCTCCAACCGTAAATGAAGACTTTGGAAGCGTCCACCCTCGGCTGCTGTTTGGCGGCATTCAGGGCGGTGCGGGCGTCCGCGAGCAGATCGGTCATGCCCAGTTTGCCGTACTCGGTAAAAGCGGCTTGGGCGGTCTGGGGCTGAAAAGTGCCCGCCGCGTAGCGTTTGTCAAAGCGCATGACCGCGAAGCCCGCTTGGCTGAGGTGTTGAGCGAGTGCGCCCAGCGAACCCTGAACGACTTGTCCCGCCGATACGCTGTAGCTGCCGTTCTGGTCTTCCGGCCCAGTGCCTGCAATCAGCAGCACCAGCGGCGCTTTGGCCGCGCCCGCTGGGAGGCTCAGGGTGGCCTGAGCACTGACTGGCCCAAATTGCAAGGTGAGGTGACGCTCTGAGCTGCGTGGGCCTGCGCCGCCGGCCAAAACCGGAGCGGTTATGCCCAGCAGCAAAACGAGGGTCAAGCCAGAAACGCGCCGTTTGGTTTGGGGGAAGTCCATGCTCTTTATCTTGCGGCTTGCACAGTGAGAGTCTGCCTCCTTTTCATCAAAGGAAGGATGGGAGTTGACGTTTCGCAGCCTCTAGGCTCCCGCCACCGCTCCCGGCTGCTTGAGGGCCAGTTGACCGCAGGCCGCGCCCGCATCTCTGCCGCGTGAGCGCCGCACGCTGACCGGCACGCCCCGGTTTTCTAAGCGGTCATAAAACGCTTGAAGTTCGTGTTCGGGGGTTTCCACAAAGCCGCTGCCTTCCCAAGGATTCATCGGAATCAAGTTGACGTGACTGACGAGGCCTTGCAGCAGATCGGCCAGCATGTCGGCTTGCCACAGCGAGTCGTTGACGCCGCTGAGCATGGCGTATTCGAAAGTGACGCGCCGCCCGGTCACGGCTTGGTAGTCGCGGGCCGCCGCCATGATTTCGCTGATCGAATTGGCCTGCCCCGTCGGAATGATCTGCTGGCGGGTTTCTTCGTCGGGGGCGTGCAGACTGATGGCCAGCTTGATGCCGAGTTCGTCCTCGGCGGCCAGCTTGCGAATGCCTTTGGCCAGTCCCACCGTGCTGAGCGTCACGCGGCGCTTGCTCATGCCGAGGGCTTGCGGGTGCAGCAGCAGCTTGGCGGCGGCGATGGTGTGGTCATAGTTGAGCAGCGGCTCGCCCATGCCCATGAACACCAGATTGCGCATCTCACGCGGCGAAAAGCCCTGATGCCAACTCACCGCCAAAATCTGCCCCACCACTTCGCCGGGCGTCAGGTTGCGGCCAAAGCCCATCGAGCCGGTGGCACAAAAAGCGCACTTGGCCGGGCAGCCCACCATGGTCGACACGCAGATGGTTTTGCGGTCGAGGTAAGGCATATACACTGCTTCCATTTGCCGCCCGTCAAACAAAGTGAACAGGTATTTGACGCTGCCGTCGCTGCTTTCCACTGTCTCAGTTTTGCTAAACGGATTGAGGGCGTACTGCTCCGTGAGTTCGGCCCGCAGCGGCAAGGGCAAATTGGTCATGTCATCAAAGCTGGGTGCGCCGTGGACAAATACCCATTCCAGCAGTTGTTTGCGGCGGTAGCCCAGGAGCGGATAAGCGTCGGGCTGGAGGTCAAGGAGAAGCGGCAACATCTTTCCAGTGTACGGCGCGTGGGCCAGCTTAAATGGAAGGCATGCAGAGGAGGGCTTTGCCCTGTTCACCGCAATGCCTTATTCTCAGGCATGACCCACACCCTTAAAAGAGCAGTGGTTACGTCGGCGCTTTTCGGCCTCAGCTTGGGTTTGCCGCTTGCCAGCGCCCAGACCGTCATCAAGATCGCTACGCCGGAAAGCTTGATGCCGATTCTCAAAACAGCAGGCTACACCGTCACCGTTGACCGCAGCGGCAAGTCTCCTTTTCTCAAGGTCGAGAACAAAACCGACGGCAACGATTTTTACATCGATTTCTTAAATTGCAACACCAGCAGTTGTGACGGCGCGTTCGCCAACGTCTTTTATACCGCCACCGACTTCAAGACCAAACCCGATCTCAAAGTGCTCAACACTTGGAATAAAGAGTATTTCAGCCAAGCCTACATGGACGACAAAGGCAACCCGCACCTGATCAGCACTTACACTTTCGTGGGCGGCTTTACCAGTGCCAACTTTTTAGATTGGGTTCAAACATTTTACGATGAGATCAGCCAGTATAACGATATGCTGGACGGCAAAGGCAAGTAAGCCGCTCAATCTCAGTTGAGTTCACGTAGAAGTCTATCTATGGGCACCGCCAACGCGAAAGCGGGAATCGGTGCCCTTCCTGTTTGGCCCCACGCGTCTTGCAGCTCGTAATACCCCGACATGCTGCCGGGCACGTCTTCGAGCGTCACGAAGCTGTCATAGACGAACACGCCGCCGGGGGCAATGATCGGCTGCTGACCAATGACGCCTTCACCTTCCACCTGCGTTTCTCGCCCGCTGCCGTCAGTGATCTGCCAGTGGCGGGCCATAATTTGCCAAGAATCGGCAGCGTGGTTTTCGATGCGGATGAGGTAGCTGAACACCTGCCGACCTGCCCGCGAGTGGGCCGCGAGGTGCTGCACGGTGACGCTGACTCGCACCTCAGGCGCGGCCACGTGAAGAGGACGTTCGGCAAATTCGGACATGCAAGAAAGCATAAAGCACCCACGCCAGCCGGTGAGCGCTTATGCTCAGGAACATGACTGCTTCCACTCCGAAGACCAGCCCGCTCAACACCGAATTTTTGCTCAACCTTTTGCGTGAAGCCGGCCCCAGCGGTTACGAGGCCCGCCCCGCCCGCGTGTGGCTCAGGGAAGCCGCGCAGTTTGCCCGCACCCGCAGCGACTCTTACGGCAACGCCTACGCCGAAGTCGGCCCCGAGGACGGCCAGCCGATTGTCTTGCTGGGCCACCTCGACGAGATCGGTTTGATGGTCTCGCACATCGACGATCAGGGCTTTTTGGCGTTTCTCAACATCGGCGGCTGGGACCCGCAGGTGCTGGTCGGGCAGCGCATCCGGCTGCTGGCTCCGGGCCAAGACATCTTGGGCGTCATCGGCAAAAAAGCCATTCACGTGATGGAGCAAGAAGAGCGCACCAAAGCCAGCAAGCTCGAAGAGCTGTGGATCGACACCGGCCTGAGCGCCGAGGAAGTCAATCAGCGCATTCCGGTGGGCACGGTGGGCGTCATCGAGCAGCCGCCGCTGCTGCTGGGCGACAAGCTGGTCAGCAAGTCGCTCGACAACCGCGTGGGCGCGTTCGTGGTCTTGGAAGCCCTGCGCCAGCTCGCGCAGCAAGGCGTTAAGCGCCGGGTGGTAGCGGTGGGCACAGCCCAAGAAGAAATCGGCTTGTTCGGGGCCAGCGTCAGCAGCCACGCCCTCGATCCCCTGGCAGGCATCGCGGTGGACGTGACCCACGAAACCAAGCAGCCGGGCGTCAACGAAAAGAAATACGGCAAGTCACCGTTCGGCTCCGGCGCGAACCTGAGTGTCGGGCCACTGTTCAATCCCAAGTTGACCGACGCCCTACAGGAAGTCGGCCGGACCAAAGCTATTCCGTTCAGCGTCTCGGCCACCCCGCGCCACTCGTCTACCGACGGCGACGCGCTGGCCCTCACGCGCGGCGGCGTGCCGACCGGCGTGGTCAGCATTCCCAACCGCTATATGCACAGCCCCTCGGAGATGGTGCAGCTCAGCGACGTGCAGGCCTGCATCGACATCATTGCCGCTTGGGTCATGAGCTTGCCGGAAGGCGAAGTGGATTTTTCGCGCCACTGAGCGCAGACAGTCAAAGCGCGGAGAAGCGGGCTTACCGATAGCCCTGCTTCTCCGCGCCGTTTTCTTGGCCACGTTACAGCGTTTTTTCAAATGCTGAATTCAGTCGCCCGCACCCACTTTGGCCAGCACGGTTTCGTTCTGAGCGGCAAGTTCGAGGATGTGATAGCCGTAAGCGTTGATGACCTGCGCTCCGGTGGCCGCATCGGTGTACGACACCTTTTTACCCTCGTACTCGTGGATATGGCCGTGAACCACCATGCTGGGGCGGCGCTTTTCGATAAAGCCGCTGATAAATTCGCAGCCTCTATGGGCGTAGTCGCTGCCCGCGTGCGGTCCCAGCGGCGGGGCGTGGGTCAGAAAAATATCCACGCCTCCTCTGGCTTGCCACGCCAGCTTGCTCAGCCCCCAGCGGGCCTGTGAGGCCGTGTACTGGTTTTCGCCGTCACGGTAACGCGGCACCCCGCCCCAGCCCGCGATTCTCAGCCCCGCTTCGGTAATCAAACGGCCATGCGCGTTGATGACGCCCTGCGGCAGGTGGCGGCCTGAGCCTTCATTGATGTATTCGTCGTTGTGGTTGCCCGGCACATACACCACTGGCACCGTCAACGTGGAAGCCAAAAACTCCAGAAAAAAACCCGGAACATCGCCCGCCGCCAGCACCAGATCAAATTCGGGCAGGCCGCTGGGAAAGCCCGTGCGGTACACGTAGGGATGCACCATATCGGCCACCACCATCACCCGCTTTGCCGCTGCGGGAGCGAATGTTGCGGCGAGTTTGGCCGGGCGGGCGTGGGCTGTAGGTTGGAGAAGCGAGGTCATAAATGCAAACACTCCTGCCCGGCGCAGGTTCACTGAATTGGGGCAGCACCAATCAGCTCAAACGCGGCTGCTGACTCCACCCACCGGGACTTTTGTGGCCTCCATTCTAGCGCGGCTGAAGCGGCCTAGCAGCAAGTCTGGCAAAATGCTAAAGATGACGGCCCCCGCTCCTGCTTCCAGCTTGCCCACCCTCTTCACGCCGCGCCTGAAGCTGTATCCGCTCACGCACGACATCGTAGTGCGGCAGCTTACGGGAAAGCCGTTCACACTGGATTTGCCGGAACTCGGCCCAGTCGAGTTTGATACCGAGTGGCCCGGCGACGCCTTTGCCATCTTCGCGTCGCTGGCCCAGGACACGCAGAGTTCAGGCGGTTGGGTGATGGTTCACGCGGGCAAGGCAGCAGGCATGATCGGCCCCAAAGGCGTGCTGTGGGGCGCGGTGGAAATCGGTTATGGACTGCGGCCCCAAAATTGGCGGCAGGGACTGGCCACCGAAGCGGTGCAGGCCGTGACCGCTTGGCTGCTGACGCTGGAACACGTCCGGCGCGTCACCGCCGAAACCGCTGTGGACAATCTGGCCAGCGCAAAAGTCCTTACGAAAGCGGGCTTTGTGGAAACGGGGCGCGGCCACAGCGAAGAAGACGGCGACTTGCGGCTGTGGGAGCGGCGCACCTGAAGGAGACCCGACCTGCCGCCCCGATCCTTATGCTCCTTCCCAACTACTCCAACAAAGTGGCCCGAATCCGCGCCGAGAGCATGTCCAGCGCCGGTTCGTTCATGCCGCCGTGCTGAATGATCACGTCGGCGTGCCGCTTGGTGGGTTCGACAAAGCTCAGGTGCATGGGCCGCACGAATTCCAAATACTGCTGAATCACGCTTTCCTGGCTGCGGCCCCGCTCATGAGTGTCGCGCAGTAAGCGGCGAATGAAGCGCACGTCAGGGTCGGCGTCCACGAAGACCTTGAGATGCATCTTGCCGAGCAGATCGGGGTCGTAAAGCGCGAAAAACCCTTCCAGCACCACCACCGGCGCGGGCAAGACGGTCTGGGTCTCTTCGGCGCGGGTATGGTGGGTAAAATCGTAGGTCGGCATATCGACCGGCACCCCGGCCAGCAGCGCGTCCAGATGTTCACGCAGCAAGGCCCAATCGAAGGCAGCAGGGTGATCGTAGTTGGTGCTGACCCGTGTTTCAAAAGGAATCTCGGCCTGGTCGCGGTAATAGTTATCTTGCCAGAGCACCGCGACGCCCGACGCCCCCACCGTTTCGATGACCCGCCGCGTCACGGTGGTTTTGCCACTGCCCGACCCGCCCGCCACCCCGATCACGAAGGGGCGCTGAACTGACTTGTTCACGCCCGCCCGAGTGAGCCGATCAGTTCGATGCGGCGCTCGGCCAGTTTGCGGGCCACCAGATGCGGCGGCTTGTGGTGCTGCTCAGCCAGCGCGGCGATACGCGAGACAATGCCGTAGATTTTTTCTCCGGCGGCTTCCGGCGTGAGGTTGTGGGCCGAGGCGATCAGGCCCGCGCCGTTGATGGCGAAGTCGGGAATATAAGCGATGCCCGCTTCGCGCACCAACTCCTCGCTGCTGCGCGAGAGCGGGTGGTGCTCGGCTCCGGCGATGAGGCGGCACTGCAACCTCGGCACGTCTTGGCTGCGGATGCTGTAGCCGAAAGCGCACGGCGCGAGAATGTCGCAGGGCGCGTCGAGCAGGCTCTGGGTGTCCATGACTTGACTGTTATCCAAGCTGCTGCCCAGCGCTTCGGCCCGCTCAGCTTGGATGTCGCTGAGCAGCAGGCGAGCGCCCTCGCGGTGGAGCAACTCGGCCAGCAGCCGCCCGACCGTGCCGACGCCCAAGATGGCGACGCGCACATTGCGCATACTCTCGCTGCCGAGGGTAAACCGGGCCGCCGCCTTGATGCCCCGGTACACGCCGTAAGCAGTGGCGGCGGCGGTGTCGGTGTTCATGCCCATGGTGCTATTGGTTTCCTGCGCCACATAAGCGATGTCCTGACCCGAAACCCGCACGTCTTCGGTGAGAACCAGCCGCCCACCAAAATGGCTGATCTGCCGCCCCAAAGCCCGGAACAATGCTTCGCGGGCGTGGCCCTGCGCGTCACTGCCTTCTTCGCTCGTCAGGTTGTCGGGGCTGAGCAGCACGCACGACGCGCCGCCGTAATTCAGGCCGGTCAGCGCCGCCTTGAGAGTCATGGACTCGCTCAGCGCCAGCGCTCCCTTGAGCACCAGGTCTTCATCCAGCGTCACCAAGCGGCATCCGGCGATGGCCGGGCCGAGCACCGTCGAGTGAATGGCCAGCACCGCCCGCAACCCGCTGGGCACATGCGAAAGCAGCGTGACTTGTTCGTGTCCGCGCTGCTGCATCTCGTCAAACATCAGCATTGTTCCGCTCCCTTCTGCACGCCGCTCACGCTAGCATGTCTGGATGTTTGCCGGCTTTAGGAGCGCCCTGTAAGATGGGGGCGTTCAGTGAAAGCCGCCGCGCTAAAGTAAGACTCGTCTCAAATGCCCTTGCCCAGCCAAAAGCGCGGGCGCGAGGATGAGATTTGTAAGACATGGCATTCTAAAGTAATGGCGGATTAATCGCCGCATGGCAAAGACAAGCAAGGTCAGCTGAGGAAGGGAGCAAGTTGGCAAGGTGCAGAGCAGGTGGGAGAGAGTAAACCGTGACAAGGCCCCGGCTTTTGGACAATCTGGCTTGCACAGAAGACACCCAAAACCAACACAGCACCATCTAAAACGGCTGCACTGAGTCGAGCAGACGCATAAAGTGAGGAGAGAAATGGAGACAATTGCGCCGCTGGCAAAAGTTCTAGCCGAGGCAAACGGAATCGAATGGCGTTCGCTGCACGGTACAGGCAACGCCGGAATGATCACCGAAACCGATATTTTGGGTTACTTGGCCCGCGTCATGAGCGGAGAAGAAGACGCGCCGACGACCCCAGTCGATCCGATGCCCTCGCCTGCCGAGTTGGCGGTGTATTCGTCGCCGGAAATGCTCAGCCGCGCCGGAGTCGAGCCGGAATTGGCCGAGTTTCTCAAGGCCCAACAAGATCAGATTCAGCACGTTCAAACGCAGCACAGCGCTCCTCCCGAAATGGTGGCCCCGCCCGTGCCCAGCATGTCTTCATCTGATATTGCCGTTCCCGATATTGCTGTGCCGAGTGTGTCTATGCCCAGCGCCGTCATGTCCGATTTGGCTGTGCCTGATTTGGTGGTGCCTGAAGTGACGGCGGCAGAAATCGTGCTGGAACCGGTTGTGGCAGCCCCCGTCACCCCAGAGCCCACCGCGCCGACGCCCGCCTTTGAAGTGCCGCTCGCTGCCGAAGACGACTTCGCCGAGCCTGCCTTCATCCATACACCTGCCCCCGCACCAGAAGATGAGTTCGAACTGGAAGAAGAACCCGTGGAAGCCCAAGCGCCTGCGGCGCAGGTGCAGCCAGTGACGCCGCCTCCCCTGCCCCAAGCGCCTGCCAAGCCCGCTTCCGGCGGCCTGCTCAGCGGCCTGCTGTCGAGCTTGTACCGCCGCAACGACCCGCCCGCTCCTCAAGCGCCGACTCAGCCCACCCCTGCCCAGCCCACACCGACTCAGCCGGTTGCCGCGACGCCTGCGGTCAGCTCGCCAGAAGTGGTCAAGCCCGCAGTCGTCAAGCCCGAAGTGAAGCTGCCCGAACTCGGCGTGCCGCCTGCCGCCGCCTTGGCGCTACCGGAACCCGAACTGGCCGTACACGCCGACGTGGTGCCGCCGATCAGCACTGAGAGCAGTGCCGAAGAGCGCGTCCTGCCGCCTGTCCCCGTACTCGGCGAAGTCATCGTGCCCGATATCGCGCAGCCAGCCGATACGGCGAAGCCAACCGACACCGCCGAGCCCGCTCCATTCGCGCCCAGCGAACCCGAAGTCGCGCCGGTGCCGTTGCCCGCACCGCAGCTGCCGTCTGTTGCGGCCGCCACCGTGCCCAATATCACCGTGCCCGCTGCTGCTTGGGCCGGAACCTACCTGCGCCGCGAGGTGGATTTGAGCGCCATGCAAAGCGCCCGCGAGCAGCTCAGCGATCTGGTCGGCGACTTGCCGCTCACCCTGATGCTGGCCCGCGCCGCTCAGCGCCACCTCGGCCTGCTGAATCTTTCCAGCGTGGCAGTAGCCAATGTGAGCGGTCAAGCGCTTGACGCAGACCTCAGCGGCGACCTCCGCAGCGGCATCAAGGCCCTCTCGGATGCCAAGCCCGCCGGCTCCGAACCCGCCATCCCAGCCGATCTGCTGATTCTCGACGCTGGCGAACTCGACCTCGACGACCTGCACTACCCGCACGCCGTCACACTGTCGCTGGGCCGCGTTCAAAACGGCAAGTCGGCCCTGAGCCTCAACGGCGACTTGGACGTGCAGCAGGCCGCCCGCTTCCTCGCCGAAGTCTCGGCGCTGCTGGCCACACCGGTCAAGCTGCTGGTGTAGTGGGGAGAGGGGAAAGCAAGACAGTTTTCTAGCTTTGCTTTCCTCCTCTCTCCTCCAATCCGTTAAACTAAGTCACGGTGCTGTGCGCCGTGCTTTTTTTTGGCAAAATTCGCGCACAGTGGGAGGCATACATGCCCGGAATTGCAATTATTGGCGCACAGTGGGGAGACGAGGGCAAAGGCAAGATCACCGATTTTCTGGCTCCCAAAGCAGACTTCGTGGTGCGCTATCAGGGCGGAGCCAATGCCGGACACACTGTGACCGCCGCAGGCCAGACCTTCAAACTCAATTTGCTGCCCAGCGGCGTGCTGCATGAACAAACGGTCAGCGTGCTGGGCGACGGCATGGTGATCGACCCCGAGAAATTCCTGGCCGAGCGCCAGAACCTCCTCGACGGCGGACTGAGTCCCGAACTGCGCATTTCCGAACGCGCTCACTTGGTCTTGCCGCACCACAAATACGTGGACGGACGCAAAGATTTTGTCGGCACGACCGGGCGCGGCATCGGCCCCGCCTACGCTGACCGGGCGCGGCGGGTGGGCATCCGCTTTGGCGATCTGAGTGATCTCAGCGTGCTGCGCGAGCGGGTCGAGCGACTCCTGGAAGCCAAACCCAACTCCACGGCGGCGGCAGGCTGGGGCAGCGTCAGCGACGCGCTGGGTTACTTGCTGCCGATACGCGACGCATTGGTACCGTTCGTGGCCGACACCGGCTCTCAGCTGCGTCAGGCGATCAAGGACGGTCAGAACGTGCTGTTTGAAGGCGCTCAGGCGACCCTCCTCGACCTCAATTACGGCACCTATCCGTTCGTGACCAGCTCACACCCCAGCGTGGGCGGCATTTTGGTGGGCGCGGGGGTCAGTCACAAGGCCATCAACAAGGTCTACGGCGTGGCCAAAGCCTTTAACACTCGCGTCGGCAACGGCCCGTTTGTCACCGAGGTGTTCGGCGAAATGGAAACCCGCCTGCGCGGCGACGGTTCGCAGCCCTGGGACGAATTCGGCACCACCACCGGACGCGCCCGCAGAGTCGGCTGGCTCGACTTGGCGCTGCTCAAATACGCCGTGGAAGTCAACGGCTTAGACGGGCTGGTCATTAACAAAATGGACGTGCTGGCCGGCATTCCTACGCTCAAAGTCGCCACCGAGTACGACGCGGCGGGCCTTCCCGTTTACCGCGAGATGGCAGGCTGGGCCAGCACTGAGGGCGTGGACAGCCGCGCAGGCTTGCCCAAAGAAGCCCAAGCCTACCTCGACCTGATCGAAGACACCGTGCAGTGTCCGGTGGTGATTTTCTCGGCGGGGCCAGCCCGTGAGCAGACCTACGGCTCGGTGAGCTGGGAATAGTTTTTTAAGCCGCCTATAATTTCGGGAACGCTGAAGGCGAGAGATCGCCCGCGTTCCCAAAATTTTGACACAAACCTGACAATTGAACGGGCGGGCAGCGCTTTAGAATCCAAAGCATTCACGGGCCGCAGCATCTGGCCCACAAAGGAAGTGACTGACTTGACCACCTCTCCCATTATTCGTGCCGATAACGAACGCCTTGAAGTGCCGGGCGTCGCGGCGCTCACCCACGATTGGCTCGCGGCGATTGGCGAAGACCCAGACCGCGAGGGCCTGCTGAAAACTCCTCAGCGGGTGGCCCGCGCTTGGGGCTTTTTGACCGGCGGCTATCAACTGACTTTGGGTGAGGCTGCTGGGGACGCCGTGTTTGAAGCGGAAGGCTCAGAGATGGTGATCGTCAAAGACATCGAGTTCTATTCGATGTGCGAGCACCACATGCTGCCCTTTTATGGCCGCGCCCACATCGCCTACATCCCAGACGGCAAAATCTTGGGCCTGAGTAAATTTGCCCGCATCGTGGATTTGTATGCCCGCCGCCTGCAGGTGCAGGAGCGCATCACCACGCAGGTTGCCGAAGCAGTAGAAGAATTGCTGGCCCCCAAGGGCGTGGCGGTGCTGCTGGAAGGCACCCACCTGTGCATGGCCATGCGCGGCGTGCAAAAGCAGAATTCCTCGACCACCACCTCAGCCATGCGTGGATCCTTCAGGGATGACCCCCGCACACGCGGCGAGTTCATGAGCGCTGTGCAGCAGACCTTCAAAAACCGCTGAGCGTCAAACGGCTGAGGAGCAGCTCCTCACCCTCAGCCGCCAACGATATGCTCGTCAAAAAAGCCCATCACCCTATTCCAGGCGTCGATACTGGCTACACCGTCAAAGCTGGGGCCGGGGGTGGCGAACGAGTGCCGCGCCCCCGGATAGACTTTGATGTCGTTGGCGATGCCCGCTGCTTCCAATTCGGCGGCCAGCGCCCTCCCCTGCCCAGCGGTGACGTCTTTTTCAGGATAGCTGCCCACCACCGGGCAAGCGCGGCGCACCGCTTCCAGGGGGCGCGGGTTAAAACCGTAATAGGGAGCCACCGCCCTCACCCGCTGATCGGTGCAGGCCAGCGCGATAGCCAAGCTGCCGCCCAAGCAAAAGCCAATCGCACCGAGGCGTGAAGCGTCCACGCCGGGCAGTGCGGCCAGTTCGCCCAGTGCGGCGCGGGTATCCCGTATTCCTTGGTGGCCGAGGCTGTCGGCGAACACCCCGCCGAGCATCTGCGCCATGCAGACGGCTTTGTTTTGATTGGCGAACAAATCCACCGCCAGCGCGACGTAACCGGCCTGCGCCATGCGCTCGGCCACCGCTTTGATCTCGACCGTCAGGCCAAAAATTTCGTGGATGACCAACATCCCCGGCGCTGAGCCGCTACGGTCTGGTCGGGCCACGGGGCGCACCAAGTACCCTTCCAGAGTGCGGTCTTCTGAAGCAAATGAAATCAGCTCTCCGGTCAACTCGGTAGCGGCGCTTGTCATGCCCGCAGCTTAGAGCCTTTAGCATGGCGCATGGCTGAAACTGCTTCCGAAGACTGGCTGAGCTTGCTGGACTGGCGCAGGCAAATGAGTGATCTCTACGCCGAGGTGCGCCGCCTGTATGCCAGCGACCCGGCCGCCGCTCATCAGCTTTGGCAGCGGGTACGCAATGAACTGTTCAAGTCGCACCCGCAGTCGCCACTGCTGATGGAGGCGCGGGCCGACTTCGCGGCGCTGCCGGTGTGGCCTTACGATCCGGCCTACGCTTTCAGTTCAGCCGTCCGAACCGATTTGCCGCCTGAACAGTTCACGGTGCAGACCTCGGCGGGCCAAGCTATGCCGCTGATTCGGGTGGGCCGCGTGAAGCTGCACAACCAGCACCACGATCTGGGCAAGCTGGATGTCTACTGGATCGACGTGTACGGCGGCGGGCTGTTCTTGCCGTTTCGGGACGCGGGCAGCGGTCAGACCCATTACGGCGGTGGGCGCTACCTGCTGGACACCGTGAAAAGTGCCGATCTGGGCAGCCTCCCAGGTAAGCGCTTGGTGCTGGATTTCAACTTCGCCTACCACCCATCCTGCTTTTACGATCCACAGTGGAGCTGCCCGCTGGCTCCGCCGCAAAATGGACTGGCGGCGGAGGTGCGGGCAGGCGAGCGGCTGTAAGTAACTGGCTGGGCTTAGCCCTGCTTCAAATACTTTCCAAACCAACTCAGCGTCTGCGCCCAAGCGTCATCGGCGGCGGCTTTGACGTAGCCTTGGCCGGTGTCATTGTTGAAGGCGTGGCCTGCGCCGTCGTAAATCTTCGTGGCATAGGTCGTTCCAGCGGCCTTGAGCGCCGCTTCCAGTGCGGGGATTCCAGAATTGATACGGGTGTCGTTGCCGCCGTAAAGGCCCAGCACCGCCGCTTTGATGTCCGGCACTTTGGCGAGGTCGGGCGCGGGGCCGTAAAAGGCCACCGCCGCTTTGAGTTCGGGTGCAGCCGTTGACAAACGCCACGTCAGGCCGCCGCCAAAGCAAAAGCCCACCGCGCCGACGCCCTGTACGCCGGGTTGCGCTTCCAGCACTTTGAGGGCTGCCAGCAAGTTGGTCACGTGTTCGTCGCCGGACGTTTGGGCGAGGTAACTGGACACTCTGGCGGTGTCGAGATACTGCGCGGTGCCGCCAATCTTTGAAACCAAATCGGGGGCCATCGCAACGTAACCGGCCTTGGCGAGGCGGCGGGCAATGTCTTGGATGTGCAGCTGAAGGCCCTTGTTCTCGTGGATGACCAGCACGCCGGGCGCGTTGCCGCCGCCAGCCGGACGGGCCAAGTACGCCAGATTGGTAAAGCCGTTGGCTTCGTAGGTCACCGGCTTTACCACGATGGACGGGTCTTGCGGATCCACCATGCCCGCGCCGCTGGCCTGATCCGGCTGCGGGGGCGCGGCTTGGGCCTGAGCCAGTTCGGCGGCGCTCACGCCCGCGATGCCCAGCGAGGTCAGCAGCGTTCTGGCTCCCAGCGCTCCGCCGCCCAGCAAGGTCATCCGGCGCAAGAACTCGCGGCGCTCCATTTCGCCCTCGCGGTAATCTTCGGCGAACTCCTCAACCACGTAGCGGAACAAATCCTGACGATCATCGGGCATAGCGGCTCCTTTGAATGGGGTTCAAGTTCACTTTGCCCGAAGCAAGCGCCGGAGTGTGTAGGGTGGGCAACGGTAAAAATTTGGACCTGATGCCCGACAATACCTGCATGAACACCACCCTGACCGCCGTTCCCGACTTCCGCGTGGGCCACTGGACAGACCCAGTCGGCCAAACCGGCTGCACCGTGATTTTGCCGCCGAGTGAGGGCGCGGTGGCTTCGGCCAGCTTCCTTGGCCCCAGCCCTGCCACCCGCGAGGGCGTGCTGCTCTCGCCCGAAAAGAAAGTGGAGCGCATTCACGGCCTGCTGCTGACCGGCGGCAGCGCCTTTGGCCTCGCGGCAGCGGGCGGGGTGGTGCGCTGGCTGGAGGAGCAGGGCGTGGGCCACCCCACCCCGTTTGCCCGCGTGCCGATCGTGCCCGCCGCCGTGATTTACGACCTCGGCGCGGGCGACCCTAAGGCGCGGCCCGATGAAGCGGCGGGCTACTTTGCCGCCCAGACTGCCAGCTCGGCAGCCGTGCCGCGTGGGCGCATTGGGGCCGGAACCGGGGCCAGCATCGGCAAGTATCTGGGGCCAACTCGGGCGGCAGCGGGCGGGCTGGGCAGCGTTTATCTGTCGCGGCACGGGGTCAGCGTGGGAGCGCTGGCGGTGGTCAATCCGATTGGCGACGTGTACAGCCCAGCGGGAGAGCTGTTGGCCGGGCCGGGGGTGGGGCCGGGCGCGGCGGCTTTTACACCCGGCGACGTCGAAAACACCACCCTGCTGGTGATCGTTACCCAGCACTCGCTCACCAAAAACGACGCCCGGCGCTTGGCGGACGCGGCTCAAGCAGCTCTGGCCCGCGTGATTCGCCCCAGCCACACTTACTGGGACGGAGACAGCGCTTTCGTGCTGAGCAGCGCGGCCCTACCCGCCGCCGATCCCTTGCTGCTCGGCACGCTGGTGCAGGAAGCGGCGGCGCTGGCTGTCGCCGACGCGGTGCTGTCGCAGCGGGAATAAGCGCAGCGCGGCGGCTGTTGGCCCTCAGACGGCAGCGTTTTCACGTCTGTACTCAGTGCAAAGTCGGGGCTCTGGCTGTCCATTACGCGCCGTGTGGCCGCTGAAGGCTGGCTTGGCGGGTTTTTCTCATCAAACCTGAGTGCTGCTGACCGTTCACCGCACTTCATTCGCCCCTCACACGCTGAACTACACTGGCCCAGATGAACCGCCTTCAGTCCACCGATATCGTTTCGCTGAGAATGTTTCATTGCCGCGCCGCCAGCGCCGTGCAGGGCGCTCAGTATCACTTGGCGGTGATGCACTACCGCACCTGCTTAGAATCCGCCGAGCGGCGCGAAGACGCTCAGGCCATGCGCTTTTTTGCGCTCAAGCTCTCGGAGTGTTATGCCCAGATGGGCCTGCGCGACAAAGCATTGCAGTTCCGTTCACTGGCCGAAGACAGCAGCGAGCAGATGGGCGGCCTGATCGGCTGAGGCGGCCATGTTCAGCGTTGGAGCCTTTCAGCGCCGAAGGAAACCGCGCACCTGCGCCACCCGCTCCGTCAAACTTCCTCTGAGTGACTGATACCGAATGCCCCGCGTTTCTAAGTCTTGCCGAATGAACGCCTGCTGGACGCCGCGAACTTCAGTGTTGCTGCGCCAGCCGTCTTGCTCGTGCGCCAAGTCGTCGGCACATAAAAAAGTGTGAGCGTAACGGCGCTTGGCATCGTCGGCCAGCGCGTGCAGTTCGGGGAGGGCGGCGCGGCACAGCAGGTACGACCACATCAGGGTGGTGGCGGCGGTGGTGTCCACAAACAGGGAGCGGTTCAGGCCCGGCGTGCGGGCAGCTTCTTCCTCTAAAGCACGGTGGCCGAGGGCGATTTCCAGAAAGTGTTCAGGCGTCAGTTTGCCGTCCTCGCGCTCGTAAACGTCGCGGCCATACTCGCGAACGAAGTGGGTGCCGAAGTCGCCTGCCAGCGCTGCCGTCAGGGTGCTTTTGCCAGTGCTCTCCGCGCCGACGAGTGCCACCCGCTCCACGAAGTGGGCATAGACCAGCGGGTTTAAGAAGTGCCGCGAGGCGTGAACGTCGGCGCGAATGGCCGTGCCACTGATCGGCGTCTGGCGGCGTTCGGGATCAAAGGGAAGGTGAGCGATATTCAGTCGCTCGGCCAGCGGGGGGCCGTACCCTTCACTGGTGACCACCACATCTGGTCGCACATTCCAACCGTCCAGCACGGCCCCGACATACTGCTGATGCTCGGCGTCGGGGGCGCTGTTGAGCGGCGGATTGGGCGCGTCGGGGAGCAGGGTCAGGTGCGGAAACAGGTGGGCCGGGAACACCTCGCGCAGCCAGTTACGGCGCACAGGCGAGGGCATGGCCGGGAAGTCGGGGCGGCTGTAGACCCACACACTGACCCGTTCGCAGCGTGATAGGGCAAAACGGATCAGCGCCTCATGTCCGGCGTGCAGCGGAGCGAACTTGCCGACGATCAGGCCGTGCGCGAACTTGCCCGTATTGTCAGGCAAACTCGACCACGCGCCTCTCGTCTTTCCTCCAGGCGAAGTAGCCGTAGACGCTCATGGCTCCCAGAATAAATTGCAAACCGAACAAGGCCCAGTACGCCGTGTGCCAGAAGTAAACTGCCTGCACCGCGTTGACCGTCACCCACACCGGCCAGCTCCAGGCCCATTTGCGGGTGGTGGCAAAATTGGCGACGAGGGCCAGCGTGACTGCCGCGAACTGCACCCAGTTCCAGCTTTCTGAAAAGTCGGTGGCGATGGTGGTGTAGGCGAAGATGGCGAGGCTGGCGACCCAAGTGACGCCGTACCACAGCGGCTCGTTGAAGGTCAGCTCTCCCCTGTCGCGCCGCGCCTCCAAGTGCCAGAGGTAGAGGCCGTGAATGCCGAACAGCAGGTAGGTGACTTGCAGGCCCGCCAGCATCCACTGACCGCCGCCGACAAACAGCAGGAAGTACGGCAGCAGCGAGGCGTTTGACCAGTGCCAGTACGCCCGCGCCTTGGCGAAGAGGAAGTAGAGGGAGACGAGAACGGCCAGCCCGCCGGAGAGGTCAAGGAGGAGGGGCGGGAGGGCGGTGAGGAAGGTCATAAATGCTTGAGTTCCCTTGTCAAACCTCCCAGAGCAGCCTCAATTCCATCTTTTGGAAAAGGAATGTATACAATTCCATGATTATTGCTTGGTACATTCACACCGTTCTCGTGAAGCAGACAGACCCGGCTAGGCCCGTAGCGACCTTGAAAGTATCCAATCTCGTGGATAACATTCTCACGCGCCCTAATTTGATCATCGTTTGTGAAATCGTCGCCTGTCATTACAATCACAGCAAAACTACACCTATCTGCCTCTTCTATTAATTTCTGAATTATTGTTCGCCCTTTGTTTGGCTCTTGTGCTAGTTCGAGGGTCGGAACGCCAACAGTCTTTTCAACGTACTCCTGCACTTTTCTCCAGTCCTCGCTCCTGCCATGAGATATAAAAACTCTATGCGGTGGTGGTTTTATAGACGTGTTCTTAGAATTTTTTGAAACCCACATTTCCATAAAGAAGTTGATCTCATTGAGTATGGCTGCCAAATCATCGATTCTTGCATATACTCCGTCATCTTCTACTACGTAAACTTGCGGCTGGGATGCAAGTTCTATACTTGAGAATATCTCTGGGAGAATATTTGCCACATTGTGTCGAATACTTATATAAGCTTCCACGATTCTTCCAACTCTGTGTACAGGCAAACCGTACATTTTCCCCTCAATCTCTTGAGAGAGAATTTTCTGAAACGCTGCCAACGCATTGACTAGTGCTTCTGTGCTCATGAACTCTGAGTCAGCGCTCACGCCCGCCCTCTCACCACATCCAACGTCTCGTCCACCAGCACTTCGCCGTCGCGGTACACCACGCGCATCACGCTGTCCGGGTACTCGGTATCGAAGGTCTGATACTGCTTGGTCACCAGGCGCTGGCCTTCGCGCACCAGATCGAGCACGCCGTCCTTGCTGCGCTTGCCGGGGTCGGTCACTGGGTCTTTGTAAATCGGCTGGAAGTACTCGCCCTCCGGGCCGTCGATCAGCGCGGCGCTGGCTTTGTAGGCAAAGCGCTGGGTGTCGCGGTCCACTTTTTGCAGCAGCGCCCCGCCCATGCCGAACGCCACGTTCTCGGCCGAAAAGCCGTCCACGATCAGGTTCTGCAAGATCTCGCGAATCGAGTCCTCGTCCACGCCGTCGCCCTGAAGAACCCGCACGTGGTTGAGCAGCATGAAGCCCTTGCTGTTGGTGGTCGTGCCGAACTTGGCCGCCAGCGCCCGCACCGCCAGACGCACCATTGAGGCTGGGTCGCCGCTGTCGGGGCGTACCACCAGGGTTCCGCCGCTATCAATCACCTGCTGGCGCAGGGTTTCGCCCCAGTGGGTGTTGATGGCGTACTTGAGGTCGTAGCTGTCACTGACCACCGCGTAGACGCTGCCGGGCTTGCTGAATTTCTCCACCATGTTGCGGTAGGCGTCCACCTCGTGTGCCTTGCCCCAACTGGTGATGGTGCTGTGCTCGGCGGCGGGAATCGAGAAGGCGGCGATGTCGGCCCCGTAGTAGTTACGCCCGGTGCGGAGGGCTTCCAGCGTGTCGCTGCCCTGAAAGTTGATCAGGTGCGCCAGTCCGCCCAGGCCCGCGCTCTCGCGGCTCGATACGCCCCGGCTGCCGAAGTCGTGCAGCTTGAACGGCAGTTCCTCGGCGGCCCGGTCGGAGGTCTGCTCTAAGGCGGCTTTGAGAATCTCGCGCAGGTAGTAGCTCTGGGTGGCGACGGTGGTGGTGTACCAGACGCGCATCAGCGACGTTTCAAACCAGCCAGGCAGCCAGGGCACGGCGGGGTCGGTATTGGTGACGGTCATCAGAGCGTTGTGGACAGGCACGAGCATCCCCTCCGGCACCGCGCGAATCTCCAGCGGGAGCTTACCGCCGTGCGCGGTGACAATGTGCATCCAGCCGTCGTAGGGAAACGGCTCGCCGTGTGCGGTGATCAGCTCGCGGGCTTCCTCCACCATCTCGGCGGTGACGCGCACGCTCAGGTAGCGCTTGAGGATGTACTGCAACCCAAAAAAGCGGGTGGCCGGGTAGCGCCCGCCGCGCGATTCGAGGTAGGAAAACAGTTTGCGCGTGCCTGCCGGGTACTGGAGAAAGTGGCTGGACTTGTAGCTGTCGGTATCTAAGATGATGTTGTTGTCGGCTAAGGGGTTCATGGTGTGGCTCCTTTTCATGTTGTGGATTACGGAGAGGGCGGACAGGTTCGCTGATGTTCAAACGCTGAAGTTCTGCACGTATTCCTGTAGCTATTTCAGTTGCTTGACTTCAAACGCCGCCGAGCAGCGCCTCAACTCTTCTGCGTACTCAATCTGCCCTTGCCACTCCGCCGGAAACGCGCTCAATCCCAGGTAAGCCCCGGCAAACGCTCCGGCGAGACAGGCCAGCGAGTCGCTGTCGCCCTTCGTGACGGCAGCACGGCGCAGGCTTTCTACCGGGTCAGTCGGCGTCAGCAGAAAGCACAGCAGCCCGGTGGCGAGGGCTTCTTCGGCAATCCAACCTTCGCCGGTAAAGTCGCAGGGGTCGGCGTCATCGGGAATACCGGAAGTGAGCGCGGTGTTCAAGCGGCCCAGCACGCCGAGGCATTCGTCCCAGCCCTCTGAGATGTAGCTTTGCGGACTGGACGCGCTGTAGTGATGCCACAGATCGCCCAGCCAATCCTGGTGATAAACGTTGCGCTGGGCCTGGGCGTAAGCCGTCAATTCGGCCACCAAGTGCTGCGGCTCAGCACCCGACACCAGCAGCCAAATCACCTGCGCCGTCAGGTCGGCGGCGGCCAGGGCAGTGGGGTGGCCGTGCGTCAGGGCGGCTTGAAGTTGGGCCGCTCCCGCACGGGTCTGGTCGTCAGCGATCAGTCCCAGCGGCTGCACGCGCATGTTGGCTCCACAGCCTTTGCTCTGCGCCACCGTCGCGGCTTGCCACGCGCCGCCCCGCTGCAAATTGCGGCAGGCGGTCAGACAGGTGTGGCCCGGAGCGCGGTTGTTTTCAGGGTCGTGCAGCCAAGCAATGAACTCAGCCCTCAGCGTGGTCTCCAGCGCCGCCGGGGTCTGTTGGGGTGCGGCCAGCAGAGCGCGGGCCACCGCCAGCATCATCTGGGTGTCGTCGGTGACGCGACCCGCGTGAAGGTCAGTCGGGCCGCTGGGCGCAAACGTCTGCCGAATGTGAATCAGGCTGCGCATAAACTCGGTGGGCGCAGCCAGCGCGTCGCCGTAAGCCGAGCCGAAGAGGACGCCGCTGATTTGGCTGGAGGTGGGTCGGGTGTGCATCTGGACTCCTGTTGATAGGCCTGCGGGGTGTAGGAAGGGGGAAAGTGAGTGCCAGCGAATGCCCTCACCCCCGCATCAAAAAATGCTCCATGATTGCGTGGTGGTCTTCAAAGAACAGCTCCGGCGCGGCCAGTGCTTCGCTGAGCGGCAGCCAGAAAGCGTCGGCGGCGTCGCTTCCGGGCCTCAGCACCGGCAGTTGCCCGATGCCCAAATCGAACTGAAAGGCGTGCGACACCGTGCGGCCCCGCAAACTTCTGGCCGGATAATCGAACACCGCTTGAGAGCGCTGGTACGCCGCCAGATCGCTGATTTGCAGCCCGGTTTCCTCCACCACTTCGCGGACACACGAGGCCAGCAACGTCTCTTTGAGGTTGAGGAATCCGCCGGGCATGGCCAGCCGCCCGCGTCCGGGATGCTCGGCGCGGCGCACCACCAAGACGTGCCCGCTGCGAATCACCACCGCGTCGGTGGTCACGAACACCACCGGATACGGCGTGCTCGCCCAAGCCGCTCGGTAGTCCTGCACATAGCGGTATTCGGCTTGTAAGGCGGCAAAGTCACCCGTCCGGCGAAAGCCTTCCAGGAACTTCCAGACGGCGGGCGGCACGATTTTTTGCACCCGCTCCAGATCATCTTCAAAGTAAGCGCGGCGCACCTCGGTGGCGCTCAGATCACTGACCACATGCGTCGGCAAAAATTCCCAAGCCGGAAACGAGCGCAAATAATAGCTGCTCTCGTCTTTGAGGTGCCCGATCAGCGCCACGTCACTGCTGCCGTGGGTATGCCCCGCCACGCCGCGCTGCACTTCACTGAGCCACAGCGACTCGTTGTAATAATAATCGCGCACATGCACGAATAGCACCCGGCTCACCTTGACGCCCGCTTCCCGCAGCAACTCCACGATCACGGCTTGGCGCTCCTCGGCGGTGAAGGGGTTTTTGACGTTGCGGGCCGCCCGCGCCGAGCCGATCACCACGATCAGCTTTTGAACCTGTGACAGGGCTTCGAGCATCACTTCCAGGTGGGCGGCGTGCGGCGGCTCAAAGCGGCCAATGTACACGCCAAAGGTGCGTTTTCGGCTACGAGATTCTGGCTGGGTTGGCTGCCTATGAGTCATGCTCATAAATTACTCTATCGATTATGAGATGAGTTAGAACAAGCGGCTTCAGGCCGGATTACTTCCAACCCAGCGCTTGAAAGGCGACCAGCAACCCCAAGCCCACCACCAGCGTCCACAAAACGCTTTTGGTTTTCCAGGCCACCCCACCCGCGACGACGCCGGCCACCAAGCGGGCGCTGAGCAAGTTGAATTCACCGCCGTGAACGAACAGTTCCGGCACCACCAGGGCCGACAGCACCGCCGCTGGAACGAGGCCCAACGCTGAGGCGAGGCGCTCCGGCAGCGGGCGGCCCCGCAGCAGCAAGAGAGCTGAGGAACGCAGCAAAAACCCGATCAGGCCGACCCCAAAAATGATGATCCAGATGGTCACGCCTGTACGTCTTCGTCGATTGACTTGGCCCTGAGGGTCAGGCCGACCCCAAAAATGATGATCCAGATGGTCACGCCTGTACGTCTTCGTCGATTGACTTGGCCCTGAGG